>NZ_CP030041.1:600000-900000 GCF_003260975.1 Echinicola strongylocentroti
CGAACCTGCGCTGCCTGAAAAGCGCCGTCCAAAACCTCCTCATAGGCAGTTACCACTTCCTCGATGGTAGGGTGGTCCGGTAAAAGCTTACCGGTCGAGTCCCCGACAATTTCCCCCGTACCTCCCACTTTAGTAGCCACCACTGGGATGCCAAATGAAATCGCCTCCATAATGGACACCGGAATGCCTTCCGAGGAGCTGAGGTTGGTAAAAAGATCCACCGAATGCTGGGCATAATGGGCATAAATGGTTTCATTTTTTACATTGCCTTTAAGGTCCAAGGTCATGTTTGTAGGTACCCCCTCGCTGTCCGATAGTGCACTCCATCCTTCGCCATCACCAAAATGTGTCCATTTGATGCGTTTTTCGGGATGCTGCAATGCATATTGGACAATGGCTTTTTTGATAAAATCCACTCGCTTCATTGGGGCTACCCTGGATACCGAAACGATACATACATCTCCCGGTACGGACTTTTTGGCCACTCTTTGATGATCATAAACCCCCAGGCGCGCTATCTTAATATCGGTATCGTGTCCGTAATTTTTTTCCAAATACTGTTTGCCATCATCGGAAATGGAATAAACCGTCCCTATCTGCCCCAAACAATACTTCCTGTACGGCCAAAAACGACGGGTAGTGGGCTGGTTTTCATAAATATCAAACCGATGGCCCCTTGTCACCACCTTTGGGGTAATTATCCCCGCATCTTTTAACTTGAGAAACGCATAAGTGGCTTCGTTAAACCAGTAGGTATACACCAAGTCTGCTTGGTTTATCCTTTCGCTTTGGATGCTGAAAAAGTGGCTATAAGCCCTAGCGTTAGACACAAATTTCAACAGCATATTCAGGTCTTTCGCACTCCTGATCATGGCCCAATGTACTGAAATAGCCTTCGCCAATTCACCTGACAAAAGTGTCTTTACGGCCCTGCTTTTCTTCTTCTGGTACAATGTTGAAAATGAACAATCGACCACCACATTGTCAGGTACATTTCTGCAATAACTGTCCACCTCATAGGGGAAAATGGTCACCTTATCAAAGGCCTTTGCCAATATCTTGATTTCACTTTCCAAAAATGCTTCCGTCTTAAAGAACGGAAACCTCTTGGTGATCAATACCAACTCTTTCATCTTGTTTGCTTCCATGTCAAATTGCCTGATAAAGTTTTACAAGCTGTGTGGTGTTATAATCGGCAGAGATCTCTTGCCTTTGTCGAAAGACTCCCCCATTTTCCGCGCCATTCAGGTATGTTGTCAAGGCTTCCGTGAGTCCACCTTCCTTTTGCCGGTCGTACACCATCCCACTTTCTGAAAACACTGTTTCGGGCAGACCTCCCACATTAGAGACAATGACGCCTTTGTCCAGACCAAACGACGTCATCACCACACCACTTTGTGTGGCATCTTTGTAGGGACACACTACCGCCAAACTCCCCCTGATCAATGCTGCCACCTCCTCATTTTCCAAAAACCGATTGATCACGACAATATTTTCATGGTTTACCATTTCTTCAGGAATGGAGAAATTGGCCTTCCATTTACCCGCAATGACCAGTTTTAGCCCTGGATACGCATCAGTGATTTCACTAAAACTATCCACAAGATCATCCACTCCTTTATATTGAGACACCCTTCCTATAAAAAGCAGGTAGTCATTGGCCATAGCTTCCAAGCCGTGATGGGTATCAGTATACTTTGAATAAAAAGAATAAGGCACCAAAGAAAGATTATGTACAGGTTTCTTCCTGCCATAAACAGCTTGGAAGGTTCTCTTTGAATGTTCGGAGAAAGTCAGGAAAGCATTGGCTCGGGGATACATCAGTGTTCTGATCAACTTCCTCCGCCAATCGACCTCTCCGGAATGCGGCTGGGGATCGTGTACATCTATCACCCATTTTTTGGCTTTCGCAAATAGCCGCAGTCCAAATAGCTCAATGGACAAATCATCAAGATGGATCACATCAGGGGCTATGGCATTGATCATTTTTCCCAGTTGTCTGTTTCTTTCTATCGCCTTCAATCCTACTCTCTTCTTAGGGAAAAACATAAAATCAACCCCTTTGCAATCTTGAATGTAAGATTCAAAAATCGCTGCATCTTTTAAAGAAGCCTTCATTTCAGCAAAAGAATACGATTTTTTGTTATTTCCATCAGGGATTTCATTGAGATGGAAGATCGTAGAAGAAAGCTTGCCTTCAGAAGTAAGCACAAACACGTGCAGTGCTACTTTTTTGCTGAGTTCCTTGATATACTCTATCGAAAAATCCAAAAACCAAGGATAGGTGATGTACACAACCTTCATTAGTAAACGGCTTTAAAAAGTGTTGCTTGCAATCGCTCCACCTCTTCATTTAATGCTGAAAAGATCTCATTGGCCCGCTGATCAGACGATAGCTCATAATCGAGATCGCTTTGGGAAAGGCTATGTAAAATCTGGTCCCTCACCTTGCTTTTCTGTAATAAACTGGCCTCGACAGTACCTCCTGTAAGGCGTTTTACCATCTCATGGAACCTTCCTTTTTTGTAAAGCGGCAGGTACAAGGGGTCATGTCTATAAATATCCAGGGAATTCATCCAATCCGTCCACTTAAATTCCGAAATACGTTCTCCTTCGGTATAGGGAGTAGTCAGTACAAAACGCTTCCATGGAATACGGAAAATATCCGCCAATATCGCACCATGCATCGCTTCAGAAATAATAAATTGGGACGCTGCAATTTCCCTTAACGTAAACTCAATCCCCTTATCGGTATGGGTCGTAATGTAATGGATGCCCAGCTCCTTGCAGATCGCCGGCCAGTCAAAATAGCTCTCAGATTTAAAATATGGAATAAAGCTCACCTTGTACTTCTTGGTGATCCGGCAGATTTTCTCAAATTCCGGAAGAAGTTTTAACGCATAGGCTGCATCTGAAATATACTTGAATTGTCGGTTGAAATGATTGGAAGACAGTGGTCCTCTTAAAAACCGTACATCCCACTGCTCATCTAGGGGAAATTGCTTATGAACAGGCCGTACACCTGTACCGAAGACTACTTTTTTCTTATCCTTGGCAGCTATGATGTGCTTGTTTTCTTCATACAAGATGGTGCCTATTCCCAAAAACGCCCGCTCATCCGATAAGTCTTCTTCACCAAAGAGTTTTGGCCATAGCCAGCCGTTTAAATCATCCCCAAAATTGCCTTTTGCAGACTTGTAGTACAGGTATTCCATATCGATTGTTATTTAAGAGCTAGTTCCTTTTTTTTAGTTACTTTTTGTTTGATCTTCAAGATGCCCTTGCTGACAATTTCCCTTTCGTCCTCACATAGTCCCCAGAGATAAATGGCCACAGAAGTCCCTAACACAGCAAGTGTAATGGTCAGTAAAAACCTGAAAGGGAAATCAAAAAGGTTAATGGAAAGCAGACAAATGGTCATCAGCACCAACAATGGGACTACTTCCTTATAAATGACCCTTTCCAGGTATCGCTGCACAGAGAGCCCTGCCAAAAGGTGAAGGAAATATAACCTCAGACAACAAGCGATGAATTCTACCACGATATATCCTGCCAAAACGGAATAAGCAGCAAAGCCCATTTTCAACAGCAAAAAAGCCAAGGGAAGGTTTAGCAGCAGGACACTTCCCACCGTGGCTTGATAGGCCTTGATCCGACCGGTTGCCTGAATAGCGGATTGCAGACCAATGGTCAATTGATTGATGATAGCCCCTACCAAGACCATTTTGCAAAATATCGCAGCATAATCGGGGACTTCTTTTAGCCATACGGCCAGTATATTGTCCATTTCGAAAATGAAAGGAACGGCAACAATGCTCAGCAGAAAAAAGCCAAACTTGCTGGCAATCAAAGCCAGTCTCAGCATCCTTTTTCTATCTCCATTGCCCTCACTTTTCATGATCTGGGGGTTGATGGATTTCAGCATAGTAGTCGATAAAAACATCAACTGCCCTCCCACTTGATTGGCAATGGCATAAGCCGAATTGATAATAGCCCCGAAGAACAAGTTCAAGATCACGGCCAGCCCCTGTGTCCTACCCAAGCTGCACAATGAGCCGAACAGGTTCCAGCTGGCATAGGCGCCCAGTTCTTTAAGCATTTTTTTGTCAATACCCTGACGGTTTTTCAGCTTACACTCCTCATAGACCCTGATACAGTACAAGGCATATCCTGTAAAACTGATGCTGCTGATGCCTGCCATCATTAAACCGTACACCACCAGCTTATCATCGGCAGAATGGTACAGTGAGATGGCAATGGCCAGCTTCAATAGGACTTCCAAAATATTGATCAGTGCCACATAAATCATATTCTCATGCGCCACGAGGGAGCCATTATACGGCACTGATAAAATCAAAAAGAACACATTGATGGCCATAAAGCGATAGACCGTTTTGGCCTCATCCAGCTTATCCAAGGGGATATTTAGAAAACCATCAAACAAGAACAGCCCAGCTATTTCCAGCAAGATCAAAATGACCACACCCAAAATCAGGTGAAAGAACAGGCTGTTCCAAAAGATTTTGGCCTGCATTACCTTGTCGTTTTTGCCTTGGAAGAAGGATAAAAAACGCTGGGTGGACGTAGCCATGGCGTTTTTCAAGAAGGAAAGCATTACTATTACTCCAGCAATCAGGTTAAATATCCCATAATCCTCTGCCCCCAAAGCATCAAGGACTATGCGTGTGGTAAACAGCGATATGCATACCGTTACTATGATCCGGCCATACAATATCCCCGTATTAAAAACTACCCTGTTGGCTGCATTCATTGACTTTCCTTAGATAATTTGGTCACTATTCTTTATAAGACCAGTTCTGGTCGTTCGTTTTCAAGGCGTTGAAAGACTTCTTTGACCTCCTGTGAGTTTTCCTTTTTTAAGGCCAGCACTGCATCATTTGTAAAGATCAAAAGGGTATCACTCAGCCCGGTAAACTCGATGTGCTTTTCCGTACCGATGACCATATTGCCCGCATCATCGAGGTAGTGCCCCTTTTCTTTCAAATAGTCATAAATGGCCTCAAAAGACCCCATATCCGACCAGTCAAATGCCGATGGTACTACTTTGATTTTCTCTGATCGCTCCATTACCGCATAGTCCACCGACAGTGAAGGGATTTTGGTCGACTCCTGCTGAGGTAGGTATATCCCCTTCTTCGACAAAAAAGCACCATAGGAATGGTCAAAAATCTGCGGTTCATACCGTCTCAATTCCTCTAGGAACATGCCTGCTCTAAAACAAAACATCCCTGAGTTCCACAAAAATTGTCCGCTCTTGAAAAAAGCGTTGGCCCTTTCCGGTCCAGGTTTTTCATGAAATCCCAAGACTTCTTCTCCCGCCGTTTCGATATAGCCATAGCCTGTTTCCGGATGCGTAGGCTGCAGGCCAAACGTAACAATATTCCCCTCCTGGGCCAATGTGACTGCGCGGTCTACGGCAGATTCATATGCCGCTCCGGGAGATATTAAATGGTCCGACGGTGTCACAAAAAGCACATCATCCTCCTTACACTGAAAGGCAGCAAAGGCAATTGCTGCAGCGGTATTTCTAGGAGCTGCTTCGACCAATTCACTGTATTGGTCGATGTTCAGCTTCCCCATATCTGCTCTGGACAGTTCAAAATTATCTTTGTTGCCCACGATAAGGACCTCATCGACCAACTCCAGGTTCCTTGAAACCGTTCGTTGAAAGAGTGTTTCTCCTTCAAAAATAGGCAAATACTGCTTAGGGCGGCTTTTGCGGGACAGCGGCCATAGGCGGCTGCCTACCCCACCGGACAGGACGACATTAACAACACTGCTCATACTGGCACTTGTAGGATTTTATCAAAGTAATTGATGGTTTCGATCAGGCCCTCTCTCAAGCGTATCCTTGGCTCCCAACCCAGTTCCTTTTTGGCCATGTGAATGATGGGTTGGCGCTGCATAGGGTCATCCTGCGGCAAAGGAAGGAACTTGAGACGACTACTGCTTCCTACCAAATCGAGTATCTGTTCTGCAAGTTCCAACATCGTAAACTCTCCCGGATTGCCAATATTGACGGGACCTGTAAACCCATCTCTTGAATTCATCAGCCGGTACATCCCCTCGATAAGATCCTCCACATAACAAAAGCTTCTTGTCTGCATCCCATCACCAAAAATGGTTATATCTTCTCCTTTGAGCGCTTGAACGATAAAGTTACTTACCACTCTACCGTCATTGGGGTGCATGCGTGGGCCATAGGTATTGAATATTCTCATCACTTTGATATCCACGCCATGCTGTCTATGATAATCAAAGAACAAGGTCTCAGCACAGCGTTTTCCTTCATCATAGCATGCCCTGATCCCAGTCGTATTGACACTTCCCTTGTAGCTCTCTGGCTGTGGGTGGAGCTCAGGGTCTCCATAAACCTCCGATGTACTGGCTTGCAGGATCTTTACCTTAAGCCGCTTGGCCAACCCTAGCATGTTGATGGCACCGATCACAGAGGTCTTGGCTGTCTGGACTGGATCAAATTGATAATGAACGGGGCTCGCTGGACATGCCAGGTTATAGATCTCATCTACCTCTACATACAGGGGAAAAGTAATATCATGGCGGAGAAATTCGAAATTTTTCTCATCCAACAAATGATGGATATTAGATTTCCTTCCTGTGAAAAGGTTGTCTGCACAGAGCACTTCATTCCCTTCCTTTAACAGCCTATCGCAGAGGTGGGACCCTAAAAACCCCGATCCTCCAGTCACTAAAACTCTTTTCATCTTTTGCTTTAAATAGTGAATAAATAGTAACGTTTCTTTGTCTTCTCTTTGGGGCAATCCCTCCTCTCAAAGGCGCCCCCAATGCTATCTTAAACCCGGAACCTGCATTAGCCAACCTATTGCGGTAACGAGTCCTAATGTATAAACCGGGTCAAAAACCTAGTGGATGACCTAAGCATAAGGGGGATAAACATCTCGACCGGATACAGCTTCGCCCCGTCAGTCCCATCTGCTAGGTACTTAAAAAAGACACTTTTAATAAGATTATATATTTTAAATATAATATTAATAAATGTTAAATAAATACGTTTATTAATATAAATTCATTGTTTATTAATGAAGTGGTCAGTTTTGATAACTAAGTGAAAAAAGGCCTAAATACCTTATTATTCCACCACCACATCACCACAACCAGCTGCATATTCCGAGAATAATCTGCTGTCCCAAAACAGGCTAAGTAAGCTTTCAAAGCGTCCCTACTGGACCTATTTCGGGACACTCTGAAAACTCAACTACCAACAAAAAAAGTGAGGTTATTTTGATTCATTTCTTACCGACCAGCTTTCCGAGCCAATTGGTCTCTTTTTCCTCGTTATCATGGTATCCGTAGCCATTTTTGCCATAGCCATAGCTGTACCCATAGGTATATCCATAACTGCCCACATCGAAGTGGACATCATTGAACAAGGAATACATTTTCTTCACGCCGCCTTTCTCTATCAGTCCTTTAAGGATCTGAATATTGGTTTTTGGCGAATAATTTTGTCTGAAAACAAAGATGTTGATATCGGCCAGGGAAAAGAGTTCTTTGGTTTCTGATACCAGTCCCACGGGTGCACAGTCGAGGATGACCATATCATACTCGGTCTTTATATCGTCCACGAGTTCTCTAAAGTAATCCTGCGCCAGTAGTTCGGCTGGATTTGGAGGAATCGGGCCCGATAAGAGCACGTCCAGGTTTTCATAGCCAGAAGGCTTCACGGCTTCTCGCCATGGCATGCCCACACTCAAACAGGAGCTCACCCCACGGTCATTGATCATTCCAAATTCCTCAGCAATCTTTGGTTTGCGAAGATCCAGGCCTACCAGGATGGTTTTCTTTCCCATCATGGCATAAACAGAAGCCAGGTTAATGGCACAAAATGTCTTGCCTTCTCCAGAGATAGATGAAGTAAACAGAATCGTTAGTTTCTGGGAGCCAGGGCTTAAAAACGCCATGTCTGCACGTAAACTCCTGAAGTTTTCCGAAATGGTAGATTTTGGTTTTTTGAGCACGGTGAGTTCCCTGTCCTTTTGGGAAGTGTCCCTTCCAATCATCCCGATCAATGGTGCACTGACCTGTTCTTCCAACTCTTTGGGGTCTTCCAGCTTATTATTGAGGAAATTGCGGACGAATAGTATCCCTACAGGAAAAAACAGTCCGAAAAAGGCCCCCAAAACCAAGTTGATCATTGTTTTTGGCGCTACTGGTTTCTCTGCTGCCCTGGCTGTATCAAGGATGGAATTTTTTGGTGTGTTGGAGGCTAAGACAATTTGTGATTCCGCCCTTTTTTGGAGGAGGTAAAGGTAGATATTCTCATTAATGGAAAACTTACGCTGAATACCAAGTAGGTTTCTTTCCGTTTCGGGAAGCTTATTGATTTCTTGCTCCACCTGATAAATCCTATTGCTGATTTCAGAAAGTGCGCTTTGGGTATTTCTGATGGCTGATTTGGTGTTTTCCAAAACTGACTGCCGGGTAGTGGCTATTTGGTTATCTATCTGCTCCAACGCAGGAGTGGAAGACGAATAAGTGGATTTAAGCCTAAGGCGTTCTGTCTGGAGTTCAGATAGCTTTACCACCAGGCTATTCAGCAAGGGGTCTGCATTACCGATGATGGACGGGGCTACTAGACCATTTCCTCCTTCCCCGTTCAGGTAATCTTCCAAGGTATGATAATAGTCAAGCTTTAGTTCAATTTCACTTTTCTGCTTTTCATAGTCCTGGAGCCGCTCAAAAATCATCACCCCTTCTTCACTAAGGTTAAATACATGGTTTTTGCTGCGATATTCTTGTAGGCGATTTTCAAAATAGGTCAGGGAATCAGTGATTCCGTTGAGTTGCTCATCGATAAATTTGATCGTATTGGCAGTTGCTTTGTTTTTTTCGCTGAGCTCCCGCTCCAAGTACACCCTCATGAGCTTATTGATAAAATCCTGCCCCAGCTTTCTGATAGGTGTTTCCATGCTGACCTGAAGAATCGAGGCCAATTTATTGGTTGGCGCTATATCGATGGCCTTTTGGTATTTCAACACCTGAGAATGGGTATCCGAAAACTTGAAATAAACTTTGTCGCCAGGTTGGGCTGCCTGGTTCTCAATGGTAAAATCAAAATATTTCCCTTTTATATTGTCCCCAAACTGATGCTTTCCCTCCAGTCCTTTTAGCTCTTCTTCAAGTTCCATTTTGTAGTAAGGATCATGAGGATTATAACTATAAAATCCGTCATCATCTATGGACAGCTGGTAGCTGGTAGGGCTGGTCACCTCGAGCTTCAGCATCCCTCCCACCAGCTGGGCAGTTCCCCAATCTACGTTTATATCAAAAGGAACATTACCATATTTCGGTTGCTTTTTGATCATTCCTTCTTCAAAAAAAGACACGTTCAGCTTCAGTTCCTCTACCACTTGTTCTGTCAGCGCATAGGACGATAGTATGCCGATCTCATTTTCAATATTGTTCTTTGGTTGGAAAAGGGACCCCGCTTCCAAAAAGTCTGCTCCAAGGTCTTGTGATTCCTCACCTACCAATACCGAACCATTCACCTTGTAGATGGGCGTCATCATTTTACTGGCCACATAGGCCAATAAAATTCCTAGAAAAGTACATGCAGCTATCACTTTCCAGTGTCGCATGTAATTAAACAAAATGGTCTTTACATCCACATCTTCCTCATTGCTTAGCTCTGGAAGTTGATTCATATGGGTGTTTTTCGCTGACATAGGCTGGTTAATTGAATAAATTTAGAAGTAAGGCCAAAGCTGTAATAGAAGAAGTAATCAGTGTAAGGGTCTGGGTGGCGTTGACCCCTGATCCGATCTCTCTCACTTTCATGGGCTCAGCATAGATCTGATCATTTGGCTGAATAAAATAATAAGGGGATTCGATGATATGTCTGTCGTTTAGATTGATCCGGTGCAGTTTCGTCCCGTCCGGATATTGGCGAATCAGTAACACCTCATCCCTTTTGGCTACTGTACTGAGATCCCCTGCCTGGGCGATGGCCTCAAAAATGGTCATACGATCCTGAAGCACTACATATTTTCCGGGATGCCTAAACTCTCCGATAGCAGAAAACCTAATTCCACCGAGCTTTACCCGCACATAATATTCAGAAGACAAGTAGCTCTTTAGTTTCTCTTGGACTTTTACCCTTACCTCATCCACAGTAAGGTTCATCACGTTAAGTTCTCCTATAATTGGGATCCTGACATTACCTCTATCGTCTACGGTATAGCCCGTCATATAGTATATATCTCCGCCCGTTTGGGCAATTTGCCCCATCATCATACTACTGGAAGAGGTGGAATTGCTACTATTAAAGCCAAACTCAATCAAATCCTCTGCTGTCATCACCTGAATATCAATAATATCATTGTATTGCAACCGGTATTCGGGACGCTCATATTGGATCATGGTTTCGTCAGGAATCTCTTCCTTTCCTTCTAGATTCTGGAGGTAAATCACCTTCTCATTGGGCACACATGAAAAGACGGCAAAACTAAATAACAGTACCAGCGGCACCGCTATGGATCTCAAAGTTGTGGTCATAATAGTTAGTTAAATAAAGGCTATGGTTTTTGAATGCAGTATGCTAGCTTTTCAGTTATTGTTGCTAAAAAAGCTCATAGATGGAGTAGTATTACTGAATTAGCTGACCCGATCAACGGGACTGCTTAAACCCGGAATATGCATTAGCCGATCTATGCGGTCTGAAACCGCTTCAAAATCAGTCGCTACGCTGCTGTTTTTGGTCCTATCCGGCCGGCAGACTGTTCACCATCAGTCCCAGCTGATCCCAAGCAGGGCAGATGATTCGATCTTCAAACAGCTTGATTAGTTGCACTTTAAGCTCTTCCAGACACCAGTCTGGGCAGGCTGTAGCGATTCCTAATACATAATCAAGGTTAAAGTGTTTTTGGGCTTATCGTTGGACGAAAATTGGAACGAATCATCCAGAAAGCGAAATTTTCAAAAACATATGCCAGTTTTAGTAAATCAAAGGTCAAGACGCACTATTCCCATCCCTTCAAAAACCTGAATCACTATAAAATCCTGCTTAAAAATGGGTAAACCGGGCTATTTCACCCTAATAAGGCCCTACTGGAAACAAAACTCCAATTTGAAGAAGATGAAACGGCTCTTTTATTTACAAAAAGCCCCATTTAGTACCAAACAAGTAGTAAAAAAGACATCTAGGTGATTTTTCATCATCAAAACAACAATTTTATTAACAATTAATTAAACCCGGAATACACAATAGCCTACCTATTGCGGCCTGAAATTGCTTTAAAATCAGCCGCTTCACCACGGGGCACAGACTGTCTCTATTGGGCTAAAGTTACTCTCTCCTACACTCGTGAAAACTCCAGCTGGTTAGCTGCCAACATCCTGTCTGGCCCACACTTCGTCAGACCTGTCTTAGCCACCCAACAAGCCTGCTTCCTGGCCCAATAAGCGTAACCCGAAAAAGCATTATATTAATTACGGTCATCGCAAGGACACCTATGAAGACAAAAGTCATCCTTTTGGCCTAATTAATAGTTTGACAATAAATAGGCATATACTTTGTAGTTTATCAACTAAAACAAATTGCTTATAAACAAAAAACGTCAAATCAATTACAAAATTTGCATTTCGTTAATTATCAATAAATAAAGTGCTTCCTGATTACAATTAATTTACAAATAGGCACAAAACATTTACGATTAATTACATATATTGAAAATAAATGCTTATTTGTATAATAAATATTAATAATCATTGAATAAAACGTATTTATAGAATTAGACAAAGACCAACGAATTAACCCCTTGATTATTTAACAGAGAAAAAAAAACTCAAAACAGGTTTGTACAGCATTTTGGCCACTATACTCCTCCTCCTGACCAACACTACTCAACATGTAGATATTATACACAAAAAAATCTACAAGAAAACCCAATGCGGATGGCCAAAAGGAATTTTGCAAACCTTAAATAAAAGCAATTCGCCCAATAAATAATCTAAGTCAAGCCAGCAAAGTCACCAACATTTTGCTAGCCCAGCGAAGAAAACAATTGACCAACTACTGTCCACCTTCCTGATAGGAATATGGATACAGTATCGTTTACCAAAAAATAAAAAATTGACCACGCTTTTAGACTGCCACAATTATGAAGAAAATTTTAATCGTTGAAGACGAGTTAGATTTAGCAGAAAACTTGGAAGAAATCCTATCTGTATTGGGCTATAACTTGGCCCCGGTAATCTCAGATGGCAACATGGTGCTTGACTACCTAAACTATTCCCAGCCAGACCTCATCCTTATGGATGTCCTGATAGATGGCGATATGGACGGTATAGACCTGGCAAAAAAAATCAAAGAGAACTACCAAATCCCTATCATATTTTTAACCGGATATTCTGACAAAATCATTCTTGATCGAATATCCAAAGTCATTTATGAAGGATATTTACTAAAACCTTTCCATATAGAAACCCTTAAAACCTGTCTTTACCTTACTTTCAAAAACCAAGAAGGCCCTAAACAACAAATCAAACCAAAAACACTGAAAATCAGAGACAAGGGTTTTATGGTTCCAGTACCAGTAGAGGATATCACGGTACTGGAAGCGGACGGTCTCTATACCAAAATCCATACACTCTCCAAACCTTATACGATTAGGGATATCCTAAAGGATGTCACCGAGAAATTGCCTGACGATTCGTTTTTGCGAATCCATAAATCCTTTACGATCAATATCAACCATATCCATGCCTATAATGCAAAGGAACTTACTGTGGGCAATCAAGTCATCCCAATGAGGAGGGGATTCCTCAAAAAATTAAAAGGCATCTTAGAGGACAGAAAACTGCTCTCTGTCAATTAACATCAATTCAGGAATCACACTTTTGAACTGCCCCTTCTTTGGGACGGGCCACGGCTTGGCAAGCACCCAAACCGTGGCCCGTCTAATAACCAACGATCACAGACTGTTACAGGGCATTGATAGGAAGATTGGCTGCATAGTAAGCAGCATACCATTCTACAAAGTCCCTCACCCCGTCCTCCAGCTTGGTCTTGGGATGGTAACCAGTGTCTTCACTTAAATCAGTGACATCAGCATAAGTGGAGACCACATCCCCATCCTGCATGGGCATCATTTGTTTTTCAGCGGTCTTCCCTATTGCTTTTTCCAATGCATGGATATAATCCAGTAATTTTACAGGATGTGAATTACCGATATTATACACCTTATAAGGCGCGTAAGAAGTGCTTGTTCTTGGTGATATTCCCCAGTCTTTATCAGGGGTTGATGGCTTATCCACCACCCGTACCACCCCTTCCACTATATCATCTATATAGGTAAAGTCCCGTTCCATCTGTCCATGGTTAAAGACCTTGATAGGCGCTCCTTTTCTGATCGCTTCGGCAAAAAGAAACATGGCCATATCAGGACGTCCCCAAGGGCCGTACACCGTAAAGAACCGTAGCCCCGTAGTAGGTATCCCAAAAAGATGACTATAGGTGTGAGCCATTAGTTCATTGGACTTTTTGGTGGCCGCATAGAGACTTACAGGATGATCTACCGAGTGGTCTGTGGAGAAAGGCATTTGCTTGTTAGCACCATATACGGAGCTGGATGAAGCATACACCAGGTGTTTGACGGGAAAATGCCTGCACGCTTCCAGCACATTCATAAACCCTTGGATATTGGCCTGAATATAAGCATCCGGATTGACCAATGAATACCGAACTCCCGCCTGGGCAGCGAGGTGAATGACAACATCCACCTTTGCTTCTTCCATCAGGGTCATCAACGGCTCTCTTTCGGAAAGATCCATCTTCACAAATGTATATCTTGGAAATGTTTTTGAAACTACTCGGAGGTGGTCGCTCACCTCATCACGTGATATACCCGAGTCTTCCAACCGGCTGTACTTAAGGCCAACATCATAATAATCATTTATGGCATCTACACCGATTACCTCATCCCCTCTTTCCAAGAGTCTTTTGGCTACATGAAACCCTATAAACCCTGCGGTGCCTGTCACTAAATATTTCATTTAAAACTGCTTTTGTGGAACATTATCATAAATCTCCCCCTCACCCTATAAAAAAAGCCCTCCAACGCTGAAGGACTTTATAATCCAACTCTTTCGTAAGATCAATAGACATTCTCTCGATTCATTACCAAGCTCAAAAAGGTCATCCAGATGATCTTGTAATCCAGAAAGGGGTTCCATTTTTTCAGGTAAAAAATATCCATCCTGTACCTAGCGTACATTTGATAAAACTCCGCAGTCTCTCCCCGATATCCTTTGGCCTGAGCCAATCCTGTCAAGCCTGGTTTGGAATGGTGCCTGGACATAAATCCGTCTATTTGCGATGAAAATTGCTCATTCAACGAAACCGGATGAGGACGAGGGCCGACAATGGACATGTCCCCCTTAAACACATTGATCAACTGGGGCAATTCATCAATGCTTGACTTCCTGATAAACTTCCCTACTTGCGTCACCCTTGCGTCATTTTTCGTTGCCTGCTTGGTATCAGCTTCTGCATTGGTCACCATGCTTCTGAACTTGTAACAGTAAAACAACTCGTTGTTCTTTCCGTGCCGCTTTTGTTTAAAAAACACGGGACCCTTTGAGTCCAACTTGATCAATAACGCAACGATCGGAAACAACCAAAACCCTATAAAAATCATAAACAATAAAGCTATCGTAATGTCTGAAGCTCTTTTAACCACCAAGTTGGCTTTATTAAAACCTGATGACACCATTGGGGAATCCCCCATTCCTGCGTTTTGAGACAGGTGTGGGTTATCCATTACCCCCACTGAATTCTCACTTTCTCTAAAATGTACTATTGAACCGTTCATAAGACATTAAATTTTGGTTTTGTAAGAAATAATTCGTTAAAAAAAACCAGGTGTTCGTGCTGATTTATTAGGTTATAAAGGGTTCATTGGAGACTTGTCCAGCCACTTTTGATAGGACTTGTGCCGTAGATGACAACCACATCTTCAAGTTAAAAACAATATTGTTTTATATATATTTTAAATAATTATAAGTAAATAAAAAGACTATTAATTTTAATAAAACGTATTTTTATATAATATTTTAAATTATCCGCATTTTATTATCCCCCGCAGCATTACCGGGTATAAAAACCCGGAATTTGTATCAGCCTATCTATTGCGGCTATAGCGGCTCCTGTCTCATAAACTGGGTTAAAACAAGTAGGAAACTTTGAGATTTGTATTCAAGTTATAGGCTGCATTCCCACGATAACGCCCATCCTTTTCGTTGAAATAAGGGGCATAGAAATTATAATTCATGCTTTTGATAAACCTGACATGCGCCTGTAGCAGCAGGTGTTCTACTATCTCATCTTCATATTTTCCCCCCAACGCAAAATCTATCCATGGGGCCACCTGCTCACCATTACTATTGGCATAATTGTAAAAGTTCTGGTCACGGGCATAGCGCTCTAGCTGAATGCCAAATTTGCTCAAACCGTCCACATGACTGATTTCCAATAGTTGGATATTGCCACTCCTTCCCAGCCCTGCCCCCAGCACCTGCCCGCGATTTGTCAAGCCATGTATCACTTGATAATTATCATAAATGCCTCGGCCCCTGTTGGGGGCACCAGTCCATTTTACAATATTATTAATCGAATTTTGTGTATGCGTCATTTCTAAACTCAGTCCTATAAATCGGCCCTTGCTGATCGGAACGTATTTGCTGGCACCTATGACATATCCTCGTGAGTGTTCAGGGTTAAGGATCGTTTCTCTCCAGTTTAGGGAATGGTCATTGCGCATAAACTCAAAATACACTTCACTGTGAGCTTCTGGTATGGCCCATCTAAAATAAAATTCCAGCACCTGATCTTCCCGTTTGAGGACGTTTTCCAATACCCCCTCCCCGTCCTTGGGCAGTGGCGTAAGCAGAGGAATCCAAGCCCGCACACCACTGCCCATATCATCTCTATATATCTGAAAGGCTCTACTCGCACCAAGTGACAGCCCGGGCAGCCACTTGGGTGAGTAGCTTACGGTAATGCCCGTAAAATACCTCCAATCATCCTCTTGAATTGGCTTAAAAACTGATGAATAGGCACTGTCACTATAGTAAGAATGGCCTGAACCTTCCAATCTCCCCATAACATATTGCCCTTCGAAATGTCCCAAAAAGGTCTTCACCGGTTTGGTCGTATGGAGTGTGGCATGAGCAAACCCCGCGGCATTGTCTCCGATCATCAGGGGATTATAGCGGGCAGGGCCCCACCAGATATTTTCGGTAGATACTCCTGCTGCAAAACCTCCAAACATAACCTTGACATGGGAATTTCCGGGCAATAGTTCATTGATAGGCCCACTACCGTACCTGACTGGCAAATCAATCCCATCAACACCTCTTTCCATAAATTCAAAAAAAGTAATGGGGGCGTCCTCTGGGTATTCTTCAAAAGGAAGATTCTGGGCATAATGGTACTGGGGATACAGCTGGATACTGACAGGGCCTGCCTGCATATGCAAGCCTCCGTTAAATAGAATTTGTTGTCCTTTTGCTGGGACAGCTGCCCCATTTCCCCAACCATAGGGATACGCTGAGTTAAAGGTATGTGTAAGTTGGACCGGCATCAGACGAAGAGTAAACCAATCCATTTTGACCACATCACCCCATTTACCACTGGACATTAGCTCCTCGTATTTCCCGTCTTCCACTTTGTCCAAATAAAGTGGCCGCACATTAAAACTAAGGGGACCACTGGTGGTATCGATAAGTTGTTGCCTACGAATGTAATCCTGAAATACGGGCATGTTCAGGGGTAAATTCTGGGCAGACACCTTGGTAAATAGCAACGCACCGATGAGCACCATCGTTAGCCCAAATCCCCTCTTGAAGGATAGCTGTTTTATGTGCACAACATTAGGCAACCCATTAAATAATCCTAAAATCATTGAAAGTATATCAATTATCACACCTGAATATTGCAAAAAGTTAGGCATAAGTAGGGAGCTGTCAGGGCAATTGCTTTGTTTCGTAAATAAAAAGTCATTCACACACTCCTACTCCAATAACCATCGGAAAATCGGATAAATAAAAGGTAAATTAAAGCCCCATAAAGCAACACGATCCCTCGTAAAAAAACAGGCTTTTTCTACACTGCCGGGAACCTCTTTAAGTGCAACAATGTTGCAAATTAAAACCAATTGAAAGAACATGAACGACAACACTTACGACGCCATTATCATTGGCGGCAGCTATGCAGGTCTATCTGCTGCCTTGGCTTTAGGAAGATCCTTGCGATCAACACTTATATTGGACAGTGGAACCCCCTGCAATAAACAGACTCCGTATTCGCATAATTTTCTCACCCAAGACGGTAAAAGCCCTAGCGAAATTGCTGCTGTTGCCCTTGAGCAAGTGCTGCAATACCCTACTGTCCAAATCAACCACGAAGAAGTAATCGATGCCCAAAAGGTGGGAGATGTATTTGAACTCCAAACCAGCTCAGGCCGTGTTTACATAGCCAAAAAGCTACTGTTTGCCACTGGCATCAAGGACCAAATACCGGATATGGAAGGGTTTGCTGCCTGTTGGGGAATATCGGTGATCCATTGTCCCTATTGTCATGGATACGAAGTCAAAAAGCTGCCAACTGCAATCATGGCAAATGGCGACAAAGCGTTTCATATGGGCAAGCTTTTGCAAAACTGGACGGATCAAATCACCCTCCTCACCAATGGTGAGTCCCAACTTACTACAGAACAACATGGACAATTGGAGAAGGATGGCCTCCGGATCCTCACCCAAAAAGTGGCTTCACTCCAGCACCAAAACGGTCAGCTGGAAAGCATCCAATTGACAGATGGCAGTGCATTGGACTTTCCGGTAATGTATGCAGCCCTTCCCTTTTCACAAAGTTCGGAATTGATCAGTAAGCTAGGTTGTGAAATCAATGAACATGGGCATGTCACCGTCAGTGGCAAACAGGAGACCACAATTCCGGGCATATATGCCGCAGGTGACAACACCAACCCGCTTCGTGCAGTCTCCATGGCGGTATCTTCGGGAACCACTGCCGGGGCCATGATCAATTTTGACCTTTTGGGCTTTTGATATGTCCTAACATCAAGACCTACAGGTTACTAAAACACTACAAAAATAAGGTGGCTTGAATACTTCGGTCCCAAAGCGCAAGATTTAGCCGAAATATTGCGGCAAATCACTTTCCTTGACTAATTTTAAACTCCATTTTGGGACTTGTGTTTCTGCAAGTCCCTTTTTATGAGTACAGCATGAAAGTTTGTATCGCCGAAAAACCAAGTGTCGCCAGAGAGATCGCCCAAGTCATTGGTGCCAAAAGCCGGAAAGATGGCTACTTCGAAGGAAATGGCTATCAAGTAACATGGACATTTGGTCATTTTTGTACCTTGTATCCTCCAGAAGACTATGATCCCACCTGGAAACGATGGGACCTCTATACCCTCCCCATGCTCCCCAAGCGATTTGAAACCAAGGTTCTCTCGGACAATGGTGTCAAAAAGCAATTCAAGGTTATCCGGGATTTGGTAAAAAAAGCACAGGTCGTCATCAATTGTGGGGATGCTGGCCAAGAAGGGGAGCTAATCCAACGGTGGGTATTGAAGCAGGCTGACTACAAGGGAGTGGTACAGCGATTATGGATTTCCTCATTGACCACCGAATCCATCCAGAACGGTTTTGACCATCTCAAACCTGCCGAGGACTTTGACAACCTGTATTATGCAGGCAGCTCTAGAGCAATTGGCGACTGGCTTTTGGGCATGAACGCTACGCGCCTATACACCCTCAAATACGGCGGATACAAACAGGTTCTTTCCATAGGCCGAGTACAGACGCCCACACTTGCCATGCTGGTCAATAGGCACCATGAAATCGACAATTTCAAGCCCGAGCCCTATTGGGAGCTGCAAACCATCTATAGAGAAACACCCTTCCAAAGTACCGAAGGCAAATTCGTCAAGAAAGAAGACGGTGATGCACTGCTCCAGCAGGTGACTGGCAAAGACCTGTTCATTACTGCTATAGAAAAAAAAGAAGGCAAAGAATATGCGCCCAAGCTCTTTGACCTGACCAGTCTACAGGTATATTGTAATAACAAATTTAACCTTACCGCTGATAACACCCTCAAAACCGTACAACGGCTGTATGAAATGAAAGTGGTCACCTACCCAAGAGTAGACACCACTTTTCTCCCAAACGACATGTATCCCAAGGTACCTGGAATATTAAAAGGGCTCAACAGCTATAGTCAGTTTACCAAGCCACTTTTAGAAAAGAAAATCCGTAAATCTTCCAAGGTCTTCAATGACAAAAAAGTAACCGACCACCATGCCATCATCCCTACAGGAGAAGAAAAACAACTAGGACATACGGAACAGCAAGTCTATGACATCATAGTAAGGAGGTTTTTGGCGGTATTCTATCCAGACTGTAAAGTGGCCAAAACGCAGGTAACAGCAGAAGTCGATAAGGTACCCTTTACGGCCAAAGGCAAGGAAATACTGGATGAAGGCTGGAGGGCGCTTTTTGCCAAGGACAATAAAAAAGAAAAAGAAGATGGTGACAGCAAGGAGGAAGAGGAAGAAGGTATCCTCCCCTCCTTCGAAAAAGGCGAGCACGGACCACACCATCCCACACTAAAGGAAAAAACCACCAAACCTCCAAGAAACTACACCGAAGCTTCCCTGCTCCGGGCCATGGAAACAGCTGGCAAGCAGGTGGAAGATGATGAGCTCCGGGACTTAATGAAAGCAAACGGAATAGGAAGACCCTCCACCAGAGCGAGCATTATAGAGACCCTCTTTAGGAGAAAGTACATCCAACGAAAGAAAAAACTCGTCGTCCCCACCGAGATGGGCATCCAGCTAATCGGCACCATCCAAAACGAACTCTTAAAATCTGCGGAGCTCACTGGTCAATGGGAAAAACAACTCAAAGAAATCGAAGAAGGGGAATTTAGCGCTATTACTTTTATTGCCAACATGAAGAAAATGGTGGCCGAGCTGGTGAGAGAAGTAAAACATGAAAGCAGCAAACCCAGGCTGTCATCACCATACGCTCCCGAAAATGAAAAACGGCCATCCCAAAGCAAAGAAAAACCTCCACAGTCTACCAAAAGCAAAAAGGGACTGGAAGACATCACCTGCCCTAAATGTGGCAAGGGTACTATCATCAAAGGCAAAACTGCCTATGGGTGTAGTCAATGGAAAGCAGGGTGTGACCTTAGGCTTCCCATAAAAATGATGGGTAAAAAACTAACAGACAAACAGGTCCAACGATTGGTGGAGAAAAAAGCCACTACAAAACTCAAGGGATTTATCGTCAATGGAGAAAAAGTAGAAGGAATCCTGAAACTGGACGAAGCCTTCCAAGTCGCTTTTGAACCCAAATCCCAAGCTACTTCCCAACCTAAGGAACCCGCAATGCCTCGCTGTCCAAAATGTAAAAAAGGATCGATCATCAAAGGCAAGGCCGCGTATGGGTGCAGTGAATGGAAAAAGGGCTGTACCTTCAGGTTTGCTTTTCAAGAAATCAAAGAAAGGGCAAATGGCCGCCCACTTACCAAAGCTTTGGTATTGGAAATTATCAGCCAATAGTCTGGTCATACTGTCCCGTAGTCAATTTTGTAACTGGCGATACACTCCTCAGTTATTGCCCGCAATTCAGTTATTTATCCCAGGGCAAACGCATTTAAAAAAAATGTTCCTATTTGCATTTATATCTGCCGTTCCTACGGAACTTACCCTTTTGTGTGTAATCATTTTTTGTTGTCACCTGCACCTTCTATATGCCCCTCCGCCAAAGGCGGATGAGGCAGGATGCTCAGTTGCTAACGCCTATTCAGGGTTTAACCTCAACCAAGCCAACCACTATACATGAGCAGATAGCTGCGACGGCTTGTTCGATCCAAGTCAACTAATCATTCTTTCAGCCCATCCCGCCATTCGGCAATCTAGTGTCAAGCCAAACCTAAACCTACGTGTAATCCGGTGTGTCTTTTGGCCTATCTCTACGTTGCAAAAAGACTTCCTTAGCTACGGCTAGGGGCGTTTTTTGCGCCTTGATCTCGTCCAAAACTCACTACCGCCTTACCCGTCATTTAAGCGTTGACTTGACCCTAGGCTACTGCGGTTTCCAATGTACAAATCGGGGCAAAGTGCCAGCGGCACGATAAATTTAGTAACCTGCGGATTCATCCGCAGGAGCTTAAGCTCTCCTCAAGCTCCCGAAGGAGTGCCATCGGCACGGATGATAGCTATGCCTACACGAAAATTGTTTCCCTTCAAAACACTAAACGCGTTTGCCCTGGATATTTATCCCTAATAATTCGTTTTATTAAAATAGTTTTGTATCTTTTAATAGAGAATATGTAGTTGAACTGATAAAATTATTGAATTCCTTTTTGAAGCTACCAAAAAGCCAAATAGAGAGTAAAGGATTATATGACCACACCACTGTATTCCTTGAATAGAGATGTATTATTCAAAAACAGCTTATTCATTGACCGCTCTATTTTTTTTACCTAGAGTAAGTAATTTTACTTATATTTAGGTAAAAAAAACATATATTACCAACGTTTTATTCTTACTAGCAAATTATATTTATACCAACATGAGTTCAAAATCTTGACAAACCACAAGAACCTTGCTTCTGCAAAAAAAGCAAATAGACCCAGAGACATTTAGTTTGATTAATAGTTTTGCCGACAAGGTATTGAATAATTAAACACCTAATTTTATTGATTTTTAGATGACTAGCATAAAGAGCATTTGCGTAATTGACGACGACCCTATCTACACTTTTGGGATAAAGAAAATCATAGAGATGGGAAATTTTGAAGTAAATACCATCTTCTACCAAAATGGCCTGGAAGCTTATGATGGGCTTTCAAGTAGAATTGAAAACAAGGAACCTATGCCGGACATGATCCTGCTGGATATCAATATGCCTATCTGGAACGGATGGAAATTTTTGGATGAATTTTTGAAAATACAGCCTGACACCTCCATTACCATTTACATCATCAGCAGTAGTATCGATCCTAATGACACCAAGAAGGCCAACGAGTACCATGTCATCAAAAACTTTATCGTAAAGCCCATTTCGATCCAGAAAGTAAAAGAACTGTTAACGTAACCTATCAAAAGGTTCTCCTCTTGCTCCAAGAGAAGGGTTCAGTCCGGAACTACTTCAAAACGGTAAGTTTGCGACCAATCACTCCAGTTGAGGTTTTGGTCACGGTACCTTACACGCCAGTAATACGTCTTCCCAGGTGCTAAAAGCCTATGTACTTTTTCGTCCCTGAGGTCATCGTCTTTCTGTTGGTTTTCATTGTAATACCAGTTTTCACTTTGCTTCCAGCTATCCACGATTGGCTTTTTAAAATCCGATTTCAGGGATATTTGCCAGTTGGAAGCAGCATGAATGGCTCCTTGACGGTCACTCTCAAAATCCTCCGCCTGAAGGACCAGATCATGGGACGCTACCTCTTCGTCGATAGGAAAGACGCCTTTCGGAGAATGTGGCTTTTGTTGGTACTTCCACACAGTAATCGAGTCAGTCAACTCATTGTCCCTGAAGCGGTATTGATTACCACGGCTGATTCTTTTTACGGTAAACCGTGGATCTGACGGATCTGCATTTACCTCCACCATGACAAAACCGTATTCATCTTGGGTGACCGTAAACTCCTCATAATCCCTGCCCTCAAATTCTCCCCAATTATCTATCGACCCGCCAGCACTGGCCACATTGACCCAAAGGTGCTTATGGTCACGTGACTGGCCACGCGAATACCCATGGGTATGACCAAAAAAATGAACACTAGGCTTACCCGTTTTATTAGTAAAATTCTCGAGTTTTTCCACGACCTTCCCTGAAAAATCAGACTCTCCCGGTATCCATAACTCCGACTTATGGGGATGATGCATTTGTGCAAAAACAAAATCAATCTCATCCATTTGGGAGGTTTCCTCCAGCACCTTATCCAGCCAACGGAGTTGGTAATCACTACCTCCAATTCCATCGTCCACATTGGAGTTTAGCCCCAGCACTCGGGTATTTCCATAATCCTTGTACCACCAATTCTCCGCATACTCAGGACTTCCGTTTTTTGGAAGACTGAAATATTTAAAGTAAAAAACGGATTGGTTTTCATGGTTCCCTAAAACTGGGTACACAGGCACTTGGGAAAACAACTCTTTTGCGGGATCGAAGAAGTGATCCTTCCATTGGTGATAGGTCGCGCCATTCTGGACCAAGTCACCGGGAATGAGCACCATGGCCAAATTATCAGGTACATCACCTTCATATTCTTGGTCAAGATATGATAAGATCCCTTCATTGACCACTTCTCTAAACTTGTCCGGCGCATTGCCATCGATCTGCATATCACTCATGGCTACCAAATTAAAAGACCTATGATCACTGGAAAAAGGCGGGGTCTTAAACTGGAACACATCGGATACTGCATTCCCTGTCCTGACACGATAATAATAGGTGGTGAATTTTTGCAGGCCTTCTACCTTCACTTCATGAACCTTGGCTTCTGTAAAATTAATGTCGATAGATTTACCAGTAGCGCTTTGTCCCAATTCAGGAGTAATCCCCCACTCTACTGTACCCATCTCACCACTATCTGTCTGCCACATGACCACAGCGCTTGTAGGTGAAACATCTTGTAAGTAGGGCTGGATACTTATTTGCTGTGCAAAAGTCGGTATCGATATGCATAGGCTAAAAAAAGCAAATGCAGGCTTCCAGAAGCAGAAAAGGAGTTTGTTCATCGTTTGGGGATTAGGCTTTTCACAAATTTAGCAGTTGATTGTTTCTCTATCGTCAACAATAAATTACCATTAAGTAAACTTCCACTTTACCATTTGGACTACTCAGCATGATTTATTTAAAACTGCCTTTCGACTTGGCAACTGCTACCCGCCCCCCTAGTATAACTCCACTATGGCCACAGCATCCTAACCCATGCTAAGAGAGGCGCCTCCAGAAGTCGGCTTCTTTGGTTGATGTTTATAAGCATTTGGAAACCCTCAATCTTCAAAAGCCGCTTTAAGCTGGGCTATTTCCAGCTTTTTCATTTTCATCACGGCTTCCATCATTTTCTTGGCACCCTCAACATCTTTGGAGGAAAGCATCTCAGTAAGCTCTTTAGGTACGATCTGCCAAGAAAAACCATATCGATCTTTCAGCCATCCACACTGGGATTCCTCGCCTCCATGATCGATGAATTGGTGCCAATAGTGATCAATCTCCGCTTGGTTTTCGCACTGAACAAAAAAGGAAACGGCTTCATTGAACTTGAAACTGGGGCCTGCATCGAAGGCATGCACCCGGAGCCCATTGATGACAAAATCACCCACCTGAACCGTCCCTGCTGGCATAGGACCTCCTTCGGGCCATTTGGTCAATTTCTTGATTTCAGAGTTGGGAAATAATCCCGTGTAAAAACGAATGGCTTCTTCCGCTTCCTTGTCAAACCACAGAAACGGAACTATGTTTTGGGGTGTTTGGATGGTGCTCATGAGTGGTTATTGAGTTAATTAATTATTGAGTTATGGGGAAAAGACAGGCTGCTGATCATGAATCCTGCAATTCGTTTTCGACATATTTCTTAAAATTGTCCAGAATGGCCTGCCAGCCCCCTTTTTGCATTTCGATGGGATTGGTTTGCTCAGGATCAAAGGTTTCTTTGATCACGGTTCCTTCTCCTTCTGGTGTAAAAACAACCTCCACCTCTCGGCCATCATCCAATGTATATGAGAGCATTTTCCCTTCTTGAACAGCCTGATAAGTCCCCGAAAAGTCAAAGCCCATCGAACCGTCCTTTGCTTCCATTCTGGAGGTAAAAGCACCACCCTCGCGCAGGTCGTTGGCAGCATGTGGTGTATGCCAATCGTCCGATGCCTTGTTCCATCTCATAATGTGCTCTGGCCCTGTCCAATAGGCCCAAGCTTTGTCTACTGGCGCATTTACCTTTACTGTTACAGTGATTTTTTTCATGGTGTAGATTTTTTGGTTTAACCCGGATTATGCGTCAGGAATCGTAGTGAGAGCTGAAATTGCAAGAAAATCAGTTAGTTTGGAGGTATTAGCGTAGCACCGCTACGGTTATGCCGAAAACTAAAGTGAAACGGCTGATTTTGAAGCAGTTTCAGGTCGCAACAGATAGGCTAATGCATATTCCGGGTTTAAGTAAATTGTCTCTCTAACAACCTACTACCACAAATATCATACATAAAGTACTTTTAGTAGCAGTACAAAAACGGCAATTACACGGGGCAATCACGTCAAAGCACTTCCCCTCTATTCATCCACCTAAATAACAGGTAAAACCCCGCGAGCAAATCTCACAAAAGATAATTGCCCCAGGAACCAAAAATACCTTTAGAAGTCTATCCCCCACCCGAGTATACTGGCATCATTATGGATATCATAAAAAGTTAATGATTCCTTCACCGTAAATTATCGAAAATCAGAACGAATCCATGCATTTTCGCTTCTATTTTAACCTAAACAGTAAAAACATGAACAGTGTCAAGTTGCTTATCATAGGAGTCATCACCGCAGTTATCGCTGCTTGCAACCCCTCCAAGGAGCATAACACGGAGGCTATAAGGCTTAATGATATCCAAGTAATCGGCAGTCACAACAGTTATAAAATCGGCATAGAGCCCGAAGTAATGGCCCTCATTGCGAAGAAAGATTCCAGTACGGCGGTTGCCTTAGCGTATGACCATATTCCACTCAATGAGCAACTGGAGTTAGGGCTGCGCAATCTGGAACTAGACGTATTTCATGATCCTAATGGCGGCCGGTACAGTCATCCCAAGGCTTTGGAAAAGCTCGACTCAGCAGGCATCCCGCATTTACCTTTTGATGAAGCTGGCAAACTCAACAAAGCCGGACTAAAGCTCTTCCATGTCCAGGATATAGACTTCAGAAGTCACCATCTCTTATTCAAAGATGCTTTAAATGAGCTTTCTAACTGGAGCTACTCCCATCCAGACCACACTCCAGTGATCATTCTCATCAATGCCAAAGATGGTAACACACCCCAGATGACTCCTACCCTTCCCTTTACTGCCGCAGCCCTTGACAGTATAGATAAGGAAATTCGATCAGTTTTTCCAATGGAGAAATTAATCACTCCTGACCTAGTACGCGGGGAACATGCTTCCTTGGAGGAAGCCGTTCTAGCTGAAGGATGGCCGATACTGGAAGATGTAAAAGGCAGGTTTCTCTTTGTATTGGATGAGAAAGAAGAAAAAAACAACCGCTACCTCTCTGTCCACCCTAACCTGGAAGATGCTGTACTCTTTGTCAATGTCAAGGAAGGGAATCCAAATGCAGGTTTTCGCATCATCAATGACCCAATCGCCAACCACGACTACATCAAAGACCTTGTCACCAAAGGTTATATGATAAGAACCCGAGCTGACGCTGGCACGAAGGAGGCCAGAAACAACGACTACAACCGATTTGAAAAAGCCAAAAGTTCCAGTGCTCAAGTGATATCCACTGATTATTATATCCCAAGTAGTTTGTTTAAATCGGATTATAAAGTAGCATTCAAGGAAAATGGATACGAACGACTGCAACCGAATAAATAGTTCTCTCCATATGATAACTGCTACTATATTGTCATAACAATTATGCTGCAGGTTATCTCCTGCACTTTCTATATGATCCTTCGCCAAAGACGGTATAGGCAGCCCTAAAATAAAATTCCTTTTTAACAAGTTTTCACTTAAAACAGAAAAACAATTCTATCAGTTTAGGCTAATTTCGGATACATTATTTCAAGTATCTATTATTTTCCTAAATAATTAAAATATGAAAAGTTTATTTCTAGCAATTATCTTTACCGTTTTTGCCGTCTTTTTCACACACGCTAGAGAACTCACTTCACTTAGTGAATCACATAAATTTAAACAGTTCGGCTTAGTTTGGGGTCTAATGAAATACCACCATCCATTAGTCAGTAAAGGAAAATATAATTGGTCTGAAGCATTTGTGAAAAATGTAGAAAAGTTGGAACGTATAAAAACCCAGGAAGCGCTTAACTTGTTTTTACTAAACTTCATCAACTCCATTAAACCTTCCAAAATCAAAATTTCCAATGATTTTGATGGGTTGTTTACAAAAAATTATGATTACGACTGGATATCAAAATTCCCTGCAACTTCAGAACTTTATAAAAAGCTAAATGCGCTAAAGCTAAACACCAACATCAGTGATTATTATGTATCCATTGGGACGCTGTCAATAATCCCGACTTTTGAAAACGAAAAAGGGCTGGAAAAATTCGACGTCTCGATAAAAAGCCACAGGCTTTTAACACTATTCAGTTTTTGGAATGCTATACAATATTTCGATGTCAACAAATACTTAATGGATACTGACTGGGAAGATACCCTCGACACACTTATTCCCAAATTCTTAATCTGCGAATCTGAACTAAAATATGAAAGGCTTAAAGCTGAACTGGTAAGAGCTTTGGATGACTCTCATGCACTTTACTTAAATCAAAAACTACTTGATTCATTATTCAAATATAAACCCTCATTTGC
Source organism: Echinicola strongylocentroti (assembly GCF_003260975.1). NCBI lineage: Bacteria > Pseudomonadati > Bacteroidota > Cytophagia > Cytophagales > Cyclobacteriaceae > Echinicola > Echinicola strongylocentroti. The sequence goes on from NZ_CP030041.1 coordinate 627,636, forward strand.
GACAAATCTAGTAAACGACACCTTAGTGGTTGTTGCCACATTTGATCAAAACGCGGAAGATTACAACAAGATCAAACTGGGAGATAAAATTGTCAAAATTGAGGGAAAAAGTATAAATAGAACCATTCTGGAGAACTTAAGTCCATATATCTCTGCTTCTAATTATTCATATTTAAAAAGATTCAGTAACTGGATACTGCGTGGTCAATCGGACTCACTAAAAATAACCATAGCAAGAAACGATTCCCTCTTTTCAAAATGTCTACCACGCTATAAAGACTTGCCAAATACCAACCAAAAAGTATTATCTAGAGATGCCCCAAAAAAAAAATGGCAATTTATAGAAGACGATATAGGCTACATTAATTTAAGATCCATTTCAAAACAAGAAATAAAAACTGCTTTCTCCAGCTTCACTCAAACCAAAGGGATAATCATAGATTTAAGGAAAACCCCTAGTAATCTATTATTGAATGAACTCACCCGTTATTTGTATCCAAAGAGAAAAAAATTCATTCGTGTGCTAGGTCCAATTTCAAACAGACCCTCTTTAGCTAAGCATGTAAAATCTCCGCTGAGACTTATTTCCGATCCATTTAAGACTGGACATAAAAACCGTAACTTTTATAGAAACAAGGTTATTTTGCTGGTGAATAACAACACCATGAGTCAATCCGAATATATCGGCATGGCGATCCAAGGTTCCCCAAACTGTCTAACAGTAGGAAAAACCACTGCTGGTGCTGTCATGAATATCGCTGCCTTTACACTTCCTGATGCCACGCAGGTAAATTTCACTAGCTTGGGAGCATTTTACCCAGATGACACGAGTGCACAAAGAAAAGGTCTAAAAATAGATCACTATGTAAATGAAACCACTTCTAATTTCTTAAGAGACCAATATGTTCTGAAAGGGATAGAATTGATTAAAATGAAATAACAAAGTAAAACTTACCACCTATTCCCCTACCAAAACATAAGCACAGGTCTACATTTTGAAGACCTGTGCTTATGTTTTCCTTTTCACCAGCTTTACTTTAATTCCAACTGCTCTATTTCGCCTTGATCACTTCCTCGTTGCTTTTCATAAGCTGCCACCATTTTCTGGAGCTTTTCTGGCTTGGATGATGCGAGGTTTTTTTGTTGGCCAATATCCTCTTTTAGGTTATAGAGCTGATATTCATCGTCATTTCCCAATTCAATATTAACGGCCTTTGCTACTGCTGGTCCTTTGTAAGGAGGGATCATGATCCAGTCGCCCTGTCTCAATGCCGTGCGGCCTGAAGCTTCAATGATCAATTCGTCCCTGCCTTCATTACTGTTCCCTAAAAATGTGTCCAATAAATCCTTACTATCCGTCCCTTTCTGATCACTGTCCACCAAATCAGCCAATGAAGACATCAAATCCACTTGGCAAACCAAAGCGTCAGAAACCTTCGGCGTGACCTTACCTTTCCAGTACACCGAAAATGGCACCCGAGTCCCCGCTTCAAAAAGGCTGTATTTACCACCTCTCAGCGGCCCCGCAGGCCTGTGGCCACCTAGTTTTTCTACCGCATCATCATAATAGCCGTCGTTTAGCACAGGACCATTGTCACTTGAAAATACGATCAGCGTATTTTCCAAAATGCCCTCTTCTTCCAAGGTTTTGATAAACTCTCCAATGCACCAGTCCGCTTCGGCAATCACATCTCCTCTAGGCCCCATTCCCGTAGCCCCTTCAAATCTCGGGTTTGGTGTGCGAGGTACATGAGGCTGCTGTAAGGCATAATATAAAAAGAAAGGCTCGTTCTTATGTCCCTTCACAAATGCCTTGGCTTTTTCCAAAAAGTGGTCCGCCATATCCACATCACTCCACTTGGCCGCCTCTCCTCCTTTCATAAACCCGATGCGTGGCACACCATTTACGATGCTGTTATTATGGCCATGATGCCACTTCATGGTGAGCATCTCGGGGTTATCTTTACCTGTAGGCTCCCCTTCAAAGTTCTTCTGGTAATCCACTTCAATAGGGTCATTCGGATCGAGATTTACCACATAGCCGTCTTCGATATAGACTGTGGGTACCCTATCCTGCGTAGCTGCCAAAATATGGCTATAATCAAAACCAACTTCATTGGGGCTGGGGCTGATCTTCTGGTTCCAATCTACATTCCCACTGCCCAGACCAAGATGCCATTTTCCTACGATGCCGGTATAGTACCCTTGCTGTTTCAGCATTTTGGGTAGCGTCATTTGGGCTGTATCGATCAGTAGAGGGGCAGTTCCGGGAAGGATCTTGGCATCCTTATTTCTCCAAGGGTACGTTCCCGTCAGCAGTGCATACCGGCTCGGCGTACATGTGGCCGAAGAGGCATATCCGTTCGTAAAGCGAACTCCCTCATTGGCAAGCCTGTCCATATTTGGTGTGCTGATCTCCGTGGCTCCATAGGCACTCATATCACCATACCCGAGGTCATCCATATAAATGACGATGATATTGGGCTGGGTTTTAGCAGTAACCTGATCTTCCGTTCCCTTTTTCTGATTACAGGCCAACAATACACTGAGTAACAACAAAAAGCAGGTCAATGGGTTTAATTTGAACGTTAACATGGGTGGGCTTAAAATAGTAAATTAACAATGAACAAACGGCTAAGCCTTTTCTTGGATTTCTTCTTTCCCCAAGAAGGAGCTGCCCTACTCGAAAGATATCAAAAGCTAATTACAATCAAAACAAAAATATATTTAAAAGTTGAGACTGCTCAGCAGACATAACTTTACTTTATAGCTTTGATGGCCATCGCTCTCCTAAAAGTAAAGCGCTGATCTTACACATGACAAACAACAAGTTAACATACACTAAAAACAGTTGTTCATATATTAAATTACCATATATAGTTGTTTTTTTATATTTTAAAGTAAAATAATACAACAACCAAAACCTTCTTTACTATGAAGTATAACAGCCCAATAACCTATTGCTGCATTTTAATAATCATTGCAGCATCATGTGTGCAAGAAGGCACAGAGAATCCCCAAAGCGGAATGGTAAGTTTTTCGGAACTTCAAATTGATTTTGGCCATAACCTCCCCAACAGTAGAATCGCAGAGACATCAAGTTGGAACCATATCTTTCTAAACAGATGGGACACTTTGCAGATCACCAATAAATCAACTGGAGAAGAATATAAATTGGCCTATCTACCACGCGATTTTTCAGAAGCTTATCAAATACAGTTACCCTATGGAGAATATGAGTTCGAAGCTGAGGTTCCGGGTGATAAGTACGAAGATTATTTACCTTTTCGAATTGAGGGGGAATTTACCCTGGAAGCCACCAATATGGATATATCCATGCTGGGGAATACCGATTATGGTTTGGTTACGGTCAAAGATGATTTTGTTAAATCTGCTTATATAAAGGGCGACCAAAATTATGATCTCGAATACATTAGTGGATTTTTCTATGCTTATGTCAAAAAAAGCCAAACCATTACCATAACTATCAAGGACTTCTTTCAAAACAATCCGCTTGAAAGAGAGGTGCAAGTGCATAAACAAAATCATTACAATTTTTATCTCCAAGTCAATGAAACTGAAGATGGTGAAGTCAATTTTATTGAGTTAGCGATCGGCCCATTTGAATATAGTGAAGAATTTATTGAAGTGGAGGGAAAGACGGTAACCGATGCCGCAGGCAATCACTATCCTATCGTTAAAATTGGCGAACAATATTGGATGGCAAAAAATCTTAGAAGTGATGTTTTTTGCAATGGCGATTCTCTGCTCGTACCCGAAGACACCTACATCCAGGGATATGTTGAACAAAATGTGCCTTTAGTGCTTTTTGCTGGCTATCACCCCGCGGGAGACCGAGGGGGCTATTACACTGGTGATGTCATATTGGATGAGCGAAATATATGCCCTTGTGGCTGGCATATTTCGACAGACGAGGACTGGAAAGAAATGGAAGCATATCTTGGAATGCCCGCAGAAGAGTTAGACATTTTCAGGACTACTTTAGGTGGGCAATTTCGCGGAATTACTCAAGGAGTTGGCAGCAAAATAAAAGATACCAATTGGCCCTATTCAACTAACAACACTGACGCCAATAATCTATCAGGCTTTTCAGCTTATGGTTTTAACAATTATTGCTGTAGTGAAGAACCTCCAGGATCGACGAAAGGATACTACGTTTATATAGATGATGGAGGGGGCTTAGGTCTGTGGTGGTCTCCAAAATCCTCCGGAGAAGACGCCATGATTGGGAGAGTAGTATCAGATACCGACAGCGGCATAGGAAGGGTACAGTTCTATAGGGAAATCCCTTCCAATATTCGGTGTGTAAAAGATTAAACACAACCTAACTCATACCTCCTTTGGGTCTATCTTCCTAAGCTGGCCCAAAGGAGGCTTTTAGAAGTACATTCCTAACTATGCAGAGTACATTTCGTATCTTTTTTTATAATAGTCAGGCAGGATAAATGCTAATCATTATCTTTGGAAGATAAACGAAATTTTAACGGAACATTCCAATTTGCGAAGTCCAAATTCCCCTGTTAACCCTTCTAAAGATGAATTTAAACTTAAAGACTCCCATTGCATTTTTTGACCTAGAGGCTACTGGCATCAATATTTCTACCGACCGAATCGTGGAAGTATCCATCGTGAAGGTACATCCTGGAGGAAACGAGGAAACCAAGACCATGCAAATCAACCCGACCGTCCCGATTCCAAAGGAAGTCTCCCTGATCCATGGTATTTATGATAAAGACATCAAGGACGCCCCTACTTTTAAGGACGTGGCCAAAGAGCTCCACCAGTTTTTGGAAGGTGCTGATTTGGCCGGGTTTAATGTCCTTAAGTTTGACATTCCACTTTTGGTAGAGGAATTCTTGCGTGCCGGGATCGACTTTGACATCGAAAAGCGGAACCTGCTGGATGCCCAGAAGATCTTCCATATGATGGAAAAGCGGAACCTTACAGCTGCCTATAAATTCTACTGTGGCAAAACCCTCGAAAATGCCCATAGCGCAGAAGCCGACACCATCGCCACCTATGAAGTATTCAAAGCGCAGATAGAACGGTACAAGGATGAAGAGGCTTTTGACCTGCAAGGAAACAAGCTTGGCATTATCGAAAACGATATGAAAAAAGTCCACCAACTGATCAATGAAAAAATGGTGGATCTCGCCGGAAGGTTTATCTTCAACGATGAAGGTGTGGAATGCTTTAACTTCGGCAAACATAAAGGAAAGCCTGTCGAACAAGTGCTGAAAGAAGAGCCCAATTACTACGATTGGATGATGAAAGGGGATTTCCCTCTGGACACCAAACGTAAATTTACCCAGATCAAACTCCGGAATTTCAATAATCGGTAGGTGAGTAGTGAGATGTGAGTAGTGAGTAGTGAGACTTGAGATTTGAGACTTGTCTACCAGAATTTTACAAACTTTGAGTTGCTTACTCCATTAAGCTGTTACTGATTGCTATGCTGAGCGTGGCAAAGTGTGAAATCAGGCACTCGGCGGAGTAGAGAAGCTGCTATCACCGCAATGGGGCATTTGGAGGCTGGGTCATACGCCGGAGAACTTGGATGGTAGCCAGCGGGCTTATCTGATTATAGCATCTTTCAATTCCCAACTGACTCACTCCAGCATTCCCTTTCGGTCAAAATACCTGAGCCGATAGCATTGCATGGCGGTGTCACCCAGATGGCCAGAAAGCTGCCAGTTGGCCACTGCCCCCACCCCTGCACCGATGACGGGAATGAGCTGGGCCAGTTTGGCCAAGTCCATATAATCACGGTATTCGATCTGAAAGCTCCTCCAGTCAAAGCCATCACCTTTTACGGGCAGGTTCTCTTTATGCTTATCCCAGTCTTCGATGATGCCGATCAGCTCATTTCTTTTCTTTTGGCTACAAAAGGCCAACTGGAAAACATGGAGGATAAAGAGCCGCTCTCTAAAATCCTTGACATCGTGCCCATAGAGAGAAGCCATTTCAAACATCATCTTCATCTTGATGGTCAGAAAAGCGGGAAAATCAGCAAACCCCATCAAAATCCCTCCTGCACCAGTCACCGCACCCTCTACAGAGGCTGTACTCTTATACCATTTGATCTTACTTTTTACTTTTTCTTCCCTTTTTTCGAAGCCCACTTCTGCAGGAATGGTAGCATTGATATAGCTGGAGCCAAAAAGCACTCCTTTCACCATCTTTTCGATGGCAAAGGTAATGGCTTGATGCACTTTTTCGGGAATGATATTATTGATCCGATGCTGCACACCTTTGGCCATCCTGTTCATCAATGAAGGGTTTTTCTTCATCTTTTGAAGCCAAGCGTTCATTTCATAAAAAGCAATTTCTTCGTATAGCAACATCGTTGTTGGTTAATGGTTGAATATCTACTGCTGGCTAAAGGGAGATTATAAATTCCATTTTTTGATTATACGCTTTCTTGCCAGTAGTTTTTTTTTCTCGCGGAACGCACAGAACACCCAGAATGAAACAACGCCTTTCTGAGATTTCCGTGGTTTCTGTGAGCACCTATTTTATATCGCTGTGATTACTGCTAACCGATTGCTGATCACCTCATACACTCCCCCGCTTTCCTAATTCAACGACCCTCAGGTTTTTTGGTTGGCCGGCCTCTAGGTCAAATTTCAGGAGGGTCTTCACTTGGTGAAAACCATGATTGCCAATAGCCCCAGGATTCATATACAGACAGCCCAGTTCCTTGTCAAATTCCACTTTACAAATATGACTATGACCACAAATAAAAATGGTGGGCTTTATTTCTTTTAGGTGTTTCTTTACTCCCGTGGCGTATCTGGGAGGCTTGCCACCGATATGGATCATCATCACCCTAGCGCCTTCCAGATCAAAAATCAATTCCTCAGGATACTTTTGCTGACAGGCCAAGTCATCAATATTGCCATAGACAGCTCGGATTTTTTTCCCTTTGGGCAAGGCCTCCATGACTTTTTCATCGCCAATATCCCCTGCATGCCAGATTTCATCCACATCCTGCAGATGGGAAAGTGTCTTATCATCAATATAACTGTGGGAATCTGAAATTAACGCTATTTTCACCATATTGTTGCTGCTCAAATCTAAACTCAGACCAACTTGGATATGACCAAGCCGATAACAAAGAAATGGAATTTAACGACGCCACAAAAGATAAAGACGAATTCCCCCATCTCCATTCTTTTCTATGAAGGATTTTACTATTTTTAAGCTTTTAACAACAACCCTACTTACACTATGGCTTCAGGTTTTTTTGCAATTCTAGATGATATCGCCACACTCATGGATGATGTGGCCTCCATGACTAAAATAGCTACCCGAAAAACCGCGGGAATACTGGGGGATGATTTGGCCGTAAACGCCGAAAAAGCGGCGGGCTTTACTTCGTCCCGGGAGATTCCTGTACTCTGGGCCATTTCCAAAGGGTCCTTTGTCAATAAACTGATCATCCTTCCCATCGCATTTTTGCTAAGTTCGTTTTTGCCTTGGGCGGTCACGGTCATCCTGCTCATTGGCGGGATCTATTTGGCATTTGAAGGCGCCGAAAAAGTGTACCATTTCTTTGTGCCCCATCACCATTCCAAAAAAGAAGCCATCAAAGAAACACGGACCAAAGAGGAAATTTTGCAGGTCGAAAAAGAGCGGATAAAATCAGCCATTGTGACCGATTTTATCCTTTCTGTAGAGATCGTCATCATTGCCTTGGGAGCAGTGACGGGAGAGCCGCTTGTCAACCAGATCATCATCGTCACCTTTATCGCCATCTTGGCCACAGTAGGGGTCTATGGAATCGTAGCCTTGATCGTACGAATGGACGAAACAGGCTATAAAATCATGGCCAAAAGCAAGAAAAAATCCGGGCTTGTATTTAACATCGGCCAAGGTTTGGTCAATGCCCTGCCCATTGTCATCAAAGCTTTGGGAATCATCGGCACACTGGCCCTGTTATTGGTAGCAGGAGGAATCTTCACCCATAACATCGACTACCTCCACCACTTTGCCCCTGCTGTTCCTAGCATGCTCAAGGATTTTGTGATTGGGCTAATTGTTGGTTTTATCGCCTTGCTGATATTCAAAGGAGTGAAAAAGCTCCTTGGAAAGTAAACTTCCTTTAACGGATTTGTCAGTTTAGGAACAGTTTATGCTTCTTTATCCATAAGTCCATAAATTGATTTTGGACCGGATTTTAGCAATTATTAACCACTAAAACCTATCCTATGAAATCGATCAATCCCTATACAGGAGAACTTTTGGAAGAATATGCTGAACACACCGAAGAGCAAGTGGAATCAGCCATTCAAACAGGTCAAGAAGCATTCCTTTCTTGGCGGGAGTTGCCCATTGCCCAAAGGGCAGCACTCATGAAAAAGGCAGGCCAAGTCCTCAGGGACAATATCGATAAATACGGGAAAATCATCTCCCTAGAAATGGGCAAAGTCATCACTGAATCCAGGTCCGAAGTAGAAAAATGTGCCTGGGTATGTGAATACTACGCTGAGAAAGCCGAAGAGATGCTCGCTGACGCCCCCATATCACTGCCCGATGGAAAGGAGGCTAAAGTGGTCTATAACCCATTGGGCATAGTCTTGGCCGTGATGCCTTGGAACTTTCCTTTTTGGCAAGTGTTTCGCTTTGCCGCTCCCAACCTGACCGCAGGCAACGTAGGCCTGCTAAAACATGCCAGCAATGTCCCCAATGCGCACTGGCCATCGAAGAGGTCTTCACCAAAGCTGGATTCCCAGAGGGTGTTTTCCAAACCTTATTAATTGGCTCGGACAAAGTCGCTAACATCATTGCCCATCCTGATGTAAAAGCCGCTACCCTTACCGGAAGCGAAAAAGCAGGCCAAATCATTGCGGCGCAAGCTGGTGAGCAGATCAAAAAAACGGTGCTAGAACTGGGCGGAAGTGACCCTTTCATTGTTTTGAAAGATGCTGATGTGAAGGAGGCAGCCAAGGTTGCCGCCAAAGGACGTATGATCAACTTCGGGCAAAGCTGCATTGCCGCCAAACGTTTCATCATAGAAGAAGCCGTTTATGAGGAGTTCATTGCCCATTTTAAGTCAGCCATTGAGGCCTATTCCCCCGGGGATCCACTGGATGAAAATGCAGGATATGCCTGCATGGCCCGGCCTGACTTGGCGATGGAGCTTTATAAGCAAGTAGAAGCTTCTATTCAAAAAGGTGCAGAAGTGATTCTGCAAGGGGAAAAACCGGAAGAAGGCAAGGCGTTTCTCAAACCCTATATTCTAGGCAGCCTCCGTCCAGACATGCCCGCCTACAGCGAGGAGCTTTTTGGTCCGGTGGCTTCGGTGTTCAAAGTAAAGGATGAAGCTGAAGCGATAGCCATTGCCAACGACTCGGAATTTGGGCTGGGGTCTTCCCTATGGACAAAAGATTCAGAAAAGGCCGACCAACTGAGCAGGAAGATCGAAAGTGGCGCAGTTTTCATCAATTCCATGGTAGCCTCCAATCCCTATCTGCCCTTCGGAGGCATCAAGAAATCAGGCTATGGCAGGGAGCTGGCAGAAAACGGAATTAAGGAGTTTATGAATGTGAAGACAGTTTATATGGGGTAGGTGAATAGATTACACGGGTAGGTTCAGATATGTACTTAGGTCTCCAAACGAAATTTATTATATTTGTAATATGAATAAGCAAAAAAATGATATTGCCGGTCAAATCAAAGAATTCAAACGTAGGTTAAAGTTGCAAATGCCTCATGTTCGAAAGGAAATTTTGGTTTACGAAAAAAACACTGCCTTAGGTATACAAAAAAAACAACCTAAACCTTCTCCGCAATTTAAGTACTAAGTAATGTTATTGCCAGTACTTTTTGTAATAGGGGATGTAATGGAGCCGGAAAATCTACGTATTCTCGGGCCTTAACTCCTAGCACCATCGAGATTTTTGATTACGACAAGCATTTTTTGCGAATATATAAATCACTGATATCCTCAGAATTTCAGGACATCATGGCTCATAATATGGCCTTTCGAGAGCTAGAACAAAAAACGGATATTGCTATCAAAAATGGTCACAAAGCGTAACTTTAGGAGGTAAATTCCCTTAACCGAAACAAGAGGCAAGACTAAAACTTAATACATCATTTCTTTATAAGGTTTAAACACATCATTTTCTAAAGTGCGTTCATTAAAACACTACCACCTTAAAATATTCAAACCTTCTAACATTCCTAGGTTAATTCTGCAATCGACTTGGTAATTGAAGGATTACTTTCTATTTTTACGAGCGAAAATTTTGGCTAAAAAATGAGAGAAATACAATTTAGAGAAGCATTAAGAGAGGCCATGTCCGAAGAAATGAGACGCGATAAAGACGTGTTTCTCATGGGTGAGGAAGTGGCCGAATACAATGGAGCCTACAAAGTAACCCAAGGCATGTTGGATGAATTCGGACCAGACAGGATAATCGACACCCCGATCTCAGAAGGCGGTTTTGCCGGGCTGGGCGTAGGTGCCGGAATGAACGGTCTGAGACCAATCATCGAATTCATGACCTTTAACTTTTCCTTGGTGGCCATTGACCAAATCATCAATTCAGCTGCAAAGATGTACGCCATGTCTGGCGGTGCTTACAATGTACCTATCGTATTCAGGGGACCTACCGGTAATGCCGGACAATTGGGAGCAACCCACTCTTCCAACTTCGAAAATTGGTTTGCCAATACGCCTGGCCTCAAAGTAGTGGTACCAAGTAACCCCTATGATGCCAAAGGCCTGCTAAAAGCCTCCATCCGCGACGACGATCCGGTGATCTTCATGGAATCTGAGCTGATGTATTCCGACAAAGGCGAAGTTCCTGAAGGAGAATACCTCTTGCCTATCGGTGTGGCTGACATCAAGCGCAAAGGTGCTGATGTGACCATCGTCTCTTTTGGCAAAATCATGAAAGTAGCCCTCGAAGCTGCTGAAGAGCTTGCCAAAGATGGTATCGAAGCTGAGGTAATTGACCTTAGAACAGTTCGCCCTATCGACTATGGTACGGTATACGAATCAGTAAAGAAAACCAACCGATGTGTAGTGGTAGAAGAAGCCACCCCTGTCTCCTCATTGGCGACCGACTTGGCTTTCAACATCCAGAAAAACATGTTTGATTATTTGGATGCGCCAGTACTTAGGGTAAACTCCATGGACATTCCATTGAGCTATTCACCTACTTACATCGAGGCTACCCTTCCAAACGTGAAGCGAACCATAGAAGCTGTAAAGCAAGTGACTTACGTGAAGTAGTAGGCATGTTAACAATATAGATACTGAAAAGCATCCATCATCGTGGATGCTTTTTTTTATGCATCATACTTAACTTCTCCCGCATAGAATTTTCGCCAAACACCAGATCAAGCGAAAAAGTTAGGGAATTGGGAATGGTTTGGATAGAACGCTGATTTACCTAGGCAGGACAAGTGTTGCGGATGATTATGATTTGCACTGTTTTTTCTTTAACCAGATGCTAAGACATCAAAAAAGAGCATCATAAAGCAACTTACTTGACAACCACATTGGGCACAATAGGGGAAATTCCGTAATCAACCTACCCTGTACTTTTATATTGGGGCTTTGCTCCAACTGGTGGAACGTAGTGAGAGCCTTAAAAATAAATCTTCAATAACTTTCATTTTTATATCACAAAACAGAATCAAGGCTCACATTTTATTTTTCAAAACTAAAACAACAACAATACATAACTATTTTTTTTCATTTTTTATCATTAGACCATTTGCACAAATAATCAATATTCATTAATATTACAACAGCCTCCCTCAACACCCTATCATAACCACCTATAATATTATGGACCCACATAATATTCCGTAAACGACCCAATTTATCCAATTATCAAAAAAACAACTAAACGAAAGAAAAACCATAGCTTTCTTTAGTATTCTATTGCCTATTGATTAATGAATTTTATTTACCACCCAACTAAACGTTTATGAAAAAATTATTTACACTTATTGCCTTCTTCGCTGTAAGTCTGGCCTATGCGCAAGACGTTACAGTAAAAGGAACGGTAAAAGACGGAGAAACAGGAGAGCCATTAATTGGTGCCAATATCTTGGTAAAAGGCTCCTTAAGCGGTACTATTACCGATTTGGATGGAAACTACTCCATCACTACAGCACCAGAATCCACCTTGGTATTTAGCTTCATTGGATATGGAACCAAAGAGGTAGTTATCGGGAGTAAGACCACAATTGATGTAGCACTCTCGGGTTCTGAGCTTGATGAAGTCGTCGTAGTAGGTTATGGAACTCAAAAGAAGCAAAACCTTACGGGAGCCGTAGGCACATTAAACACAGAAGATATCGGAAGCCAAAGTGTTACCAGTGCAGCAAACGCATTACAGGGACGTGTCTCTGGGGTTCAGATAATCCAAGGTTCGGCTCAACCAGGAAATGACAACCCCACCATCCAAATACGAGGGGTAGGTACAGTAAGGTCATCCATTAGTGGTCAAAACAGTGACTCTGCCCCGCTGGTACTGGTAGATGGTGTTCAATCCACTCTAAACGATGTGCACCCAAATGACATTGAAAGCTTCTCCGTCCTAAAAGATGCCTCCTCAGCGGCAATATACGGAGCTAGAGCTGCAAATGGTGTTATATTGGTAACTACTAAAAGAGGAAAAACCGGGAAGCCAAAAGTGTCTCTGAACTCCTACATTGCGTTCCAAAATGCTACCGCCACTCCCAGTATGCTAAGCCCCTATAACTTTGCCCTCTTGAAAAACGAAGCCCAAACCAACACCGGAAGAGCTGAACTGTACTCACAAGAGGAACTTGAGCTGTTCCAAAATGGCAATGATCCAATGTACAATAGTGGTGGTTCATTCTTTGATGAAGGCTACCGAAAAGGAGCTCCTTTGCAAAACCATTACTTCTCTGTCACTGGAGGTACAGATTATGTAAAGTACATGTTTTCTGTTGGTTTTCAGGACCAAGAAGGCATAGTCATCGAAACCGACTCCAAACGATATAACTTCCGCTCAAATGTAGATGTTAAAATTTCAGAAAAATTCAGAACTGGTTTTAACATTTCAGGCAGTTATACAAACAGCAATGAACCTAATTACAATAACTATGGGGTAACCCAATTAATCCGGGACATGATCCGCTATGCCCCACTCAACCCATACCGCTATGAAAACGGCTACATTTCTATGGGCAATGTAGATCTGGCCGGACGTACTTCTAACGCTATCCATCCTATCGGATTAGCTAAATATGGAGGAGACGACAACACTAAATTTTATAGAGCCACCCCGAATCTCTATGTCGAATTTGAGCCAATCAAAGAGTTGGTGCTAAAGGCCAATGGATCGGTTTATGTACAAGATCGCAAGCAGAGTTTTTTCAGGAATAAAATGACTGTTTCAGACGGTGAAAGCGTGTTTACTTCCAACGGTTTAGGCGAATATAGAGAAACAGACCTCTTAAGCACCACCTCTACCTTCGAGCTTACTGCTCGGTACAACAAGACGTTTGGTAAATCTACCTTGGGCGGTTTGGCAGGATATACCAACCAAGCTTATCGCCAGGACTTCCTTTCTGCAGCCAATGAAGGCTACAACAGCGATTTACTTACCGAGCTTGACGTGGCTTCACTCAATCCCAGTGTAGGAGGAAATGCCACAGAATGGGCACTCCAATCGTACTTTGGACGCATTACATACGACTATGAAGAAAAATACTTGGCCGAATTCAACGTGCGCTATGATGGCTCATCCCGCTTTGGAGAAAACAACCGCTTCGGCACCTTTCCTTCCTTCTCTGTGGGGTGGAACATGGCCAAAGAAGCTTTCATGAGCCAGTTATCTAATGTCAACGAGCTAAAACTACGCGCCAGCTGGGGACAATTAGGCAACCAAAACATCGGTAACTACCCAAGTATTGCGACCGTAAACCTTGATCAACCTTATGTCTTCGGAAATAGCTTGGTCGCAGGAGCAGCCTCAAGAGCACTGGCCAATCCTGATGTAAAATGGGAAACGACCGAAACGACGGACATTGGGATGGACCTTACCATATTAGACTATAAACTATCGCTCACTGCTGACTACTACAATAGAAAGTCCAAAAACGTCCTGTTAAGCCCTCCTGTCGTAGCTACACTTGGCAACTTATCCCCTCCTGTCCAGAATCAGGGAGAAGTTCAAAACAAAGGATATGAATTCAGCTTAAATTACTACGGAAATATCGGAAGTGAATTTCAATACAGTCTTTCGGGAAACTGGTCTCATAACGACAATACAGTCTTAAAACTGGACAGTGAATTTCTCTCGGCCAATAAAGTTTTGACAAAAGAAGGATACCCCATCAATTCATTTTATGGACACGTGGTTACTGGCCTGTTCCAATCCGAAGCAGAAGCTCAAGATGCTGAAACATACGGAGCACAACCTGGGGGATCCTTGGTAGGCGCTGGGGATTATATTTATGAAGACACTGATGGAAATGGCATAGTGGACGCATCAGACCGGGTGATCATTGGTGACCCTAATATCCGAAACACCTATGGAATGACCCTTACGGTTGATTATAAAGGATTTAATTTCAGGGTAATGTTCCAAGGAGTACTGGGAAGAGATGTAGAAAATGGCGTATATGGTACTGATGGTCTAAGGGGGTTCAGTAACCTGACCAATCTCTACTTGGACAGATGGACTCCTGAAAACACCGACACAGACGTTCCAAGAGTAGCTACTGGATATAAATACAACACGTCGCTTTTTGTTGGTCCCGCCATCAGCCCTGCTATCTTGGATGCTTCCTATTTAAGAATGAAGCACATAGAACTTGGCTACACCTTTCCTCATGAAATGGTGGAAAAAATCGGCTTCTCCAACCTGCGCGTCTATATAGCAGGGCAAAACCTACTGACAATCACCAAATTTGCGGATGGGTTTGACCCAGAGGATGCTTCTACGTTCAATAACGTAAATGACAGTTACCCGCAGGCCAAAACGGTGTCTATGGGCGTAAACATTTCCTTCTAACATTGACCTCTCATACTATGAAAAAATACATTAACATAATCATAGCTGTACTGATCTGCAGCTGCACGGACTTAGAACGTTATCCACTTAATTCCATCGGTGAACCTCAATTTTGGGCCACCTCTGATGATGCGACTTCAGGAATAAATGGAGTATACAATGTACTGGCTAATAACCACATGTACAGGGACTTCATGCGGCACTCCGATGCTATCGGTGACAATGCCTATTCTCAGTTTTCATTCAATTATTATTTGGAAATCAGTGAAGGAAGAGGCTTTGATGCATCAAGTGTATGGCCCCAAAATTTTTGGCGTAAATCCTATGAAGGTATCGTCCGTGCCAATGAAGTGCTGGAAAATGTTCCAGCTATCACCATGGAAGAAGCAACCAAAAACAGAATATTGGGAGAAGCCAGGTTTTTAAGAGCCTTGTTTTATTTTCATCTTACCAACTTATACGGCGATGTACCGCTGATATTGGCCAAACAAACTATAAATGAATCCCTTGTGGCAAGAGACCCGAAAGCAGAGGTAACCGCTCAAATTCTGGAAGATCTTAACTTTGCCATTTCCAACTTGCCACAAAGCTACAGTCCCTCTGATCTGGGAAGAGCAACGAAGGGGGCTGCCTATGCCCTACAATCCCGAGTTCACTTGTACAACAAGCACTATGCACAAGCCATTACGGCGGCCAATGAGGTGATAGAGCTGGGGTATCAATTATTGCCAATGGAAAACTATAAGGATATGTTTTTACCCACCTTAGAAAACAATTCCGTTGAATCAATATTTGAGGTTCAATTTCTTGGCAAAACAGGTACTTCTGGTGTAGGAAGTGCTTTCAATGCCAGCTCAGGTGCCATTCCTGCATTTGGGAGCATCAGTTACTCCCCTTTACAGGAATTAGTAGACACCTATGAAGCTGGAGACATCCGTAAGAACATTACTGTACTTTCGGAAGGTCAAAGCTTCGCAGGCTTGGAATTCGACCCGGTCAGGTCCCTTACTGGCTTTGCGGTGATCAAGGGAGTCATTCCTGACGCAACGATCACAGATGATGGCGATGCTAATTTCGTAGTGTTTCGATTTGCCGAAATCCTCCTCAACCTAGCCGAAGCAGAAAACGAACTGAACGGACCTAATACCACAGTCTATGACGCTATCAACAAAATCAGAAACAGGGTCAACCTCAGTGATCTTCCATCAGGAATGTCCAAAGAAGCAATGAGAGTGGCTATCAAAAAAGAAAGAAGGTTGGAGCTAGCCTTTGAAGGGCATCGGTATTTTGACCTGCTGCGTTATGGTAAGGCTGACCTAAAAGCTTCCATGGAAAGTGTCACCAGTGTAGAAGGCCATGAAAGGGTTTATGCAGACAGACTGCTACAATGGCCAGTGCCTCAGAGCGAAATCAATATTGACCCAAACCTACTACCTCAAAACGAAGGGTGGTAAACAAATAGACTGTCTCATAAAATGCCTTATCGTTACGCTAACGATAAGGGGCCTGATATGCTCATTTTGCATGTTTTAGAAGATTATGTCATTCAACGAATATAGAATGGCGTAATCTTTTGAGACAGTCTATTTAACCCGGTTTCAATGCCGTTTAGTTAAGGGGATTCCCTTCTTTTCATATACCTAAAAGTCCTTTTTTTGATTGACTTTGGCTGGGGAAACCTGATCATCTTGGTGGATTTTATCCTTTTCCTTTTTTCCATTGATGAAAAAAGAAAGAAAAAAATCTAGGCCGGTGGTATGCCTTTTAAAATGGAACATGGATTTACCCTGCGACCGAGATCCGTCACCCATTTTAATTTCCACCCGATGGCTACGACCTAAAAGTGAGTGGGTCTCGCTGTTCCACGACGCGAGCCAACTCACTTTCTTAACGGCCTCCACCATCGGCTGGAAAACAGGCATACCAAGGGCCGTAATAAGGAAGCGATATCTTTTTTGGCTCAGGGGGGCTTATAGTTCTCGCTCAACTTGGTTACTTAAGAAAATATACCACTACATGGAATAATGATGATAATTTATCCATAAGAAACTTATTAATCGGATCCGCCTTGCAGGTATTGGGCGTTAAGAAATTAAAAAGCGGGTGGGCAAAAAGGCAGGCTTGTTTTACGAAATGCTGCCCAAAAAGAACGTTGGCAGCTAAAGAAGGTTTACCTGGCTTTAGATAAGCCTGCTTGGCTTTAGACAGGAGGAGTTTGCCTGCATGAGGGAAGATTTTAATTTTAGGCCAATAGATGCACAGCGGCGGGTTTTTTTGGTCACTTTTTTGACCTGAAGCAAAAAAGTAACAAAGGTAAAGGGATGAAAACCACCTAGGAATTTAGCTAGAAAAATAACTGCCCAAGGAAAAATATAGAACCCATATTTTCCAGATACACACTAAACTAAACGGCATTGATCCCAGTTTATGCATTAGGAATCGTGATCGCCTGCCTCGACTGGTGTCGGAAAGACCTGAAAGTAGAATACCCAATGCATAAATCGGGCTCTAATCACTTCTTTATACACTAATACATTCGTTTATTCCCAAAGGTATACCCCATCCCAAGCATTAGGAAGTTGGCCTGGCTAAAATCCTTGAGGTTATAACCGATGTGGATAAAGGCACTTTTGCTCACCCTTGTCTTCAATAAAAATACCTGATAAGTACCTTTGAAATCCCCTCCCCTGTGCAGCACATTCGTGCCAAGGCCTACACCGACGGAAAATACGGGCATGACAAACTCTGCACGTGCTGACACTCCAAGCGCCAACTGGTATTTTAAGTCGGGAGTGATGAAAGGCTGCTCCGTCCCAATGATAAAATCTTCTGTGTACACATTGGCACTGCCATCATAAAGGGGGTCGAGTGAAAGCCCTGCCCTAAATTTATGGCTAAAATTGTACAGGGTACTGATGTTTGCGCCGATGACCGGATAAGAATCAGGGGAAGGAACTCGCTCTCCATTATAAGCCACTCCCTTCCTTCGCCAAGAACCAAAGAGCACCACATCATAGCTCACGTGTTGTGAAAACATCAAATCAGAAGAAAACTGCTTTGATTTCGGATATTGATGGCGATCGACTTCCCCCAGCCGGTACACTGCACCTAATTTACCGCCAAGCATATTGACACCGGCATTGGGGTAGACCGTGTTGCCATTGGAAAAATGGGTAAGATCAGTACCCAAGGTAAAATAAAGGCGGTCGCTTGGCTTCCATTTGAGCAATAGGCCTGTATTGATATAGGCATTGAACCGCGATCCGACAGTTTTGTTATTTGGGTTACTTTCCACATCATAGGGCTCCCAACCTCCGGAAATACCAAAATTCCATTCAAAATTCAGCGTGATCTTTTGGGAGAGATTAGCAATCCGCGCACCTTGATACAGGTACAGGGCCAGCGGATTACCCAGTTCCTTTTTATTGCCAAAATAAAACTGCGCCATACCAATCCCCCAATACGTGTCCCCGTACACACGGTAGCGATTGGTTCCTTCAGGAAGATAAAACCCATACCGTAAATGCGCTGAAAACACGCTTCTGGACAGTCGTGAAGACGATTCTTGGTTTCTGTAAAAGGGCTTAGGCGGAAAAACATAAGCATATCGCATTTCCGTCTCGATTCCATGCAAGTACTTCTTTGCAGTTAAGTCACTTACAGAATCCACTTCAGGGTCATCTTGAGAAAAGACAGGGAAACACAAAAAAAACAAAGGGAGACAAACACTCCAAAAAATCCACACTTTACGCTTCTTCATTATGGACAATAATATAGTTTTACAGATGCCTTTAAAAGTCCAATTTACGATTTTATTCATTCGCTACCTCGCAACTTCATGAAATCCATATTGTCGAGTAGTTTCCTCAAAGCGGGGACACTTGATATTTCTATCTTCTCATTCCATATACCGCTCTAGCCATCATTGGTACAAAGCCAATTTTACTAACCTGAGCTCAACTTATTTTTAGTATTAAAATGTCATTGCGGTCCTTTTTTAGGAGGATATGGATTGGATCCAGATCGGCCTGCCTTTGGCTTCAGACAGGCTCTCAAGGAATGTTCCGACCACTGTACGGAAACGGTTTTATAGTCGAACTGAGGTTACTAGACTTTGTCTGGCTACTTAATCATCAAAAATCATGATACACCCTTGTCTATTTAATCAATTCACTTGGTGCATACCCAAATTGCTTCTTAAATCGTCGACTAAAATAAAGAGGGTCATTGAACCCAACAGCATGGGCGACTTCCGAGACATTATAGTTTTTTGTTTTCAACAGGGATGCCGCTTTTTTGAGTCGTATTGTCCTTATAAACTCATTTGGGGACATATCGGTCAGCTCGGATATTTTTCTGTATAATTTGGATGAGCTTAGTGCCAATTCCGAACTTAAAAATGCAGGGGTCAATGCAGGATTAGCAAGGTTTATCTCTACAATTTCCTTGATATTTGAGATCAGGTCAATATCGAGTTGTGAATACGCCAAGCTGGTCACCTCACTTTCTGTCTCTTCAGAAAACCGCTGTTTAAGTTCAAACCGGATTTTGATAATATTATCGATTCTTGATTTTAACAGCGAGGGATCAAAAGGCTTCACCAAGTACCCGTCTATTCCAATTTTATATCCTTTTATCCGGTTTTCATTTTCGCCCAAAGCAGTCAGCAATACAATGGCCGTGTGACTGATAATTTCATCGCTTTTGAGTGCTTTGACAAATTCAAAACCATCCATAACCGGCATCATCACATCAACCACACAAAGGACAGGTTTGATCTTACGGCACAGCTCTAATCCCACCTTGCCATTTTCTGCTCCATAAACTTTAAAATGCCCGGAAAGGAACTCTATTAAATAATTTCGAAGTTCCGAGCTATCATCAATTACCAATATCGGTGACTTCACGTCTATATTTGTTTTGGGAGTAGTGTAGACATCAGGCGTGTTCAATGGTTTTGCGAAGCCAGAGGAAGCTGTTTCCTGCGTATCCGGCACGAAACTGGATAGTTCACTGCTGCTATATGCACTTTCAGAAATCGGTAATTCTACCGTGAATATACTTCCCGAGCTGTCACAAGAACTTTTAACAACTATTTTACCTTTGTGAATTCCAACTAAAGATTTTACAAGTGATAACCCAATACCAGTACCTGTAGTATTATCTTTACTATTTGAGGCCTGATAAAACCTATTGAAAATTTTCTCCTGACTTTCTAAAGGAATCCCAATCCCATCATCACTGACTTCTACTATCAAGGTTTTGGACCCGTTGCCCTTTACTCCGATAAACAAATCTACATGTCCATGACTGTTGGTGAATTTTATGGCGTTTGACAGTAGATTATATAGTATTTTATTGTATTTATCTATATCTATCCAACATTCAATAGACTCCTCTTCCACATTAAAATTGATATTTATACTTTTTGACTGCGCCAATTCTATAAAAGAACAGAAAATATCTTTTGTTCTGGGCACTATATCTACTTTGGAGACTTTTAACTTGATCTCTCCTCCTTCGGCACGTCTGAAATCAAGAATTTGATTGACTAACCTTAAGAGTCTACTGGTGCTATGATTGATTAGGTTGGCTTTGCTCTTAATATAATCATCGCTGTTGTCATGTTCCAGAATTTGCTTTACAGGCCCCAGTATCAACGAAAGAGGTGTCCTGAGCTCATGAGAAATATTGGTAAAAAACCGTAGTTTTTCATTATTGAGTTTTTCATCCCGCTCCCTTTGAACTTTTTCTGTCAGCAGTTCTTGTTTTAGCATAACACGAAACTTTATTTGCTTTCTTGTAAAATAACCTATCAAACCCAAAAAGCATAGCATAAGGGCTATTCCCGGGTAACTAGCCCAAAAAGGAGGTGATATTTTGATCATATATGATGACACCTCACTCCATTTACCATCACTGTTACTAGAGCGAATCCTGAAATGATAAGTCCCCGAAGACAAATTGGTGTATTGGACTGTCCTGGAGTTGCTACTGGTCTCTATCCATTCTTGATCAAATCCCTCCAGCATGTATTCGAATTTGTTTAAACGCTGATTGGTAAACGAAGCATTCGAAAACTGAATCGAAAAGTTTCTGTTTTTATAGTTAAGCGAAACGTTTCTGGAATAATTAAAATCTTTAGTAAGAGGAACTTGTCCGTTTATCCTCACTCCTGGCACCACTAATTCATTATTTACTTTAAACGCTGTAATTACCGGTTTAGGAGACCACTCATTTTGCTTAATACTCAACGGGGAAAAATAGATGACCCCATTCTTTCCGCCCAAATAAATTTTTGAATTATTGAAATGGTAAAATCCACTGGAACTAAATACATCAAGCCTGTTACCGCTGCTTACATTATAAATATTCACCAAGTTGTTATCTACATCAAGCCTGGATATATTATTGTCATTCATATTGAGCCACAAATAACCATTGGCATCCTCAACAATATCAGTCACCCACTCACCATTCAATTCTTTTGGTTTTGATAGTTGTTTGAAAGTATTGTTTTGGTAATCAAAAACTGCCAGCCCTTTTCGGGTAGCAGCCCATATTAAGTCCCTGGAATCTATCATTATATCGCTTACATTCTCATGGGGAAGGCCACGGTTGGATTGATTACTCTCTCCAAATACGACGGGTTTCTTCTTTGCCACATTGTACATAACCACCCCTGTTTCGGTCGCAAACCATAGGTTCTTGTCCAAGTCAACGGCTACTTTGTTTATTTCAAAATTTGGTAGTAGGTGAATAGATGGTTTTAACGTATGCTTATCGATAAACCTGGCACCTTCACCATAAGAACATACCAAAAAATAGTCCTCATAGTCGACAAAATTAATAATGGGAGAGGCTTTAAAACCAACATCTATAATTTCGGACGTTTGTTTGATATAATTATAAACCAGTACTTGTCCATTCCATAAACCACAATAAAAGGTTTCTCCATCAGGAGAATATATGCTTGCAATGTCATAATTGCCACTGAACAGCGGGACGAAATCTCCCGCTTCAGAAATAAAAAGACCATTATGCCTAGTGGCGACTACTACTTCATCTAAATAGGTCTTCGAAAATCCCCTAATTCGAGGAGCCTGATTTTCGATGTACTTTGATATGCCCTTATTGGTTTTAAATTGGTTTTCGTAGGGATCATATTTATCCAGCCCCTCTTCCGTCCCGATCCACAGCACACCCGATGGGTCAAAATACAGCGCGGACACCAAATTATCAACTAATGACTGGTCGTCTGATAATACGGCGAAGTGCCACTGATAATCCCCTTTACTTATATCTTCCAAAGCATCACAAACCAGCAAACCTCCTAGCGTTCCCACCCAGTATTTACCATCTGGAGCTTGTGCCACACATAAAAAATAAGGCCCTAGCTTATCCCTTATCTGATCATCTTCTATATATAAATTGACAAAAACATCAAGGGCTTTATCAAACTTGTATAGCCCTTCCCTGGTTCCTACAAAAATATCACCTTTTGCATCTTCGTATATAAAATACAAGTATGGGTTAATGGCTGACGCATCCGGTATCTCCAATGTGAAATAGCTGATTTCTGAAATAATCCCTGTACTGCCAAGTTTGATTCTGGCAACGCCAGCAGTTTCATAAGAACCTATCCAAATATTGCCCTTATTATCCTCAAAGATTTCTTTAACATAGTTAAACCCTTCCAGCGGAACTTTAGTAAACGTATTCTTATCACGTTCAAACAAATATAGGCCTGCGTATTTTGTACCAACCCAAACCCGGGCAAACTTATCTATATAGACAGAGCGCACTTCCTCATCAGGTAAGCTATTCGGATCATCTTTATCCGGTAAATAGGTCGTAAAAACATGCGTATCGAGCTGCAGGTGGGACAGACCTTTCCTAGTCCCAATCCATAAACTATTCGATGTGCTATCTAATTTTAAAGCTGTAATATCTTCATTATATAGTGAATTCGTTCCTACATCATTACTCAAATAGTTCTTAAACTGGAATCCATCAAATCGATTTAAACCATAAAAGGTCCCCAACCAAACAGCCCCCTGCTGGTCCTGAACTATATGTCTGATGGAATTATGAGACAATCCATCTTCATCGTTATAATGCTCAAATTCTATGCTTTGAGCTACAGCGTATGAAATCGACATGATCAATAAAAATGATAGAACTAAACGTTGTTTCATTAGCAAACTGCATTACACCCAGTAATCTACTTCTTTCTAACTTATAGTAGAAATAGGATTTGTTTATTGTCATCAGCCATAATCCAAACCCCGATCAAAAACTGCCTAAGAACAGAAAGCCAGATGCTTTCATATGCATCACGAAAGCACTCCATTCTTCACCAAAGGACTTGTATTGACCTATCTACGCCGCGCACAGGTATTGCGGTCTGATCTGGCGCAGCAGACAAAATCAGTCGCCTCGCTGGGGAATTGGGATGAACCAAGTGCTTTGTCCCATTTGATGCTGGCTTTATGAGAGGTCATTTTTCAGACTGCACAAACTCCACATTTGTCAGCTTCACTACGATGGGGTTTGGCCAAGTTTTGTTATTGTAAACCCGCTGGGCCCTGGTGATAGATAATTCCAGTTTATCTTCTCGCTGACTGTAGCGGGTGGTGGGCTTATTATCGGGTGAATACTCGACCACCAAATCGTTTTGTCCTAGGACGGAAATTTCAGTTTGATCGGTTCCCCTGATGCTTTCGGTATAAAAAAGTCTTCTTTTACCATAGGGCCACGCTGTCTGGTTGGTGATAAAAACATAGGCCGTATTGTCATCCTTGGCCTTGGTAAACCATAAGTCCCCTTCTTTGATCACACTGGGCACCGTTCTTACATTCTTGACTGATTCGTTATTTATAAACATCCAAAGTGCCATTTCACGCAAACGTTCCTCCTGCTCTATGGGGATTTCACCATTGGGCTTAGGCCCAATATTCATTAAAAAATTACCTCCTTTGGCCCTGATTTCTATCAGCTTATTGATCAAGTCCCCTCCATCTTTGTACTCTTCGTTGGTAGGCTTGTAGGCCCACTGTGTTCCCATGGTCATACAGGTTTCCCAAGGACCCGGAAGAGGAGCGTCAGGGATTTTTTGTTCCGGGGTTTCCATTTCCCCTCTGGTCACGACGATGTCCGGATACTCTTCATGTACATATTGCACCAAGTTCTGATTAGAAAAAGAGTCAAAAAACACCATGTCGATATTGCCATAATTGGTGAATAATTCGTCCACCTGTTTTTTGGCATATTCATATAGTTCTTCATTGTCAGTAACCTGTGTCATTGGGCCTTTTCTCGAAATCAAATGTCCTTGATTGTGGATAAAACTAAAGTCTTCAGGAGAAAAATAAAACCCTACTTTTAATCCAAATTTCCGCAATGACTCCACTAACATAGCGGTAATGTCTTTGCCGTATGGCGTATTCATGATGTTAAAATCTGTCGTTTGTGTATCCCACATGCAAAACCCATTGTGGTGTTTGGTAGTGAATACCACATACTCAGCCCCTGTCAATTTAAATAGCCTTGCCCATTCGTCCGGGTCATAATCCTTTGGGTAGAATGTACTCGGGAGTTCTGTCATATAGCGCTCCACATAATCTTCGGAAGCCCCTACCATGGAATGGCTAATGACACTTCCCAACTGTGAGTCTACGCTCCAATGCACAAAAATCCCAAACCCCATATCCATAAAGTCTTCTTCCAACGCAGGGTTGTTTTTAAGCTGACTAAAACCAGCAATACTCAACAGACATAATAAAAACGTCAATATGCATTTTTTACTTTTGATCATTATTTTATGGTTTTTGATTATACGCTTTCTTGCCAGTAGTTTTTATTTCTCGCCGAACGCACAGAAAACCCAGAATGAAACAACGCTTTTCTGAGATTTCCGTGGTTTCTGTGAGGACCTATTTCATATCCCTGTGATTACTGGTATCATTGCGGATATACATATTATGGTTTATTAATCAATCAATTTCACTAGTTTTTTGTCCCGAAAGAGGCATTGACATTGGTCGATCTACGCCACACAGATATTATGTCCTGATCCGCCGCGTGGATGCCCACACCTCCAAGGATACTATTAACCCGGATTATGCATTAGGAATCGTAGTGAGAGCTGAAATTGCAAGAAAATCAGTTAGTTTGGAGGCATTAGCGTAGCACCGCTACGGTTATGCCGAAAACTAAAGTGAAACGGCTGATTTTGAAGCAGTTTCAAGTCGCAACAGATAGGCTAATGCATATTCCGGGTTTAATTACGGTGATTTTTCTATTGCCAAATCACCTTCGATAAGTGGCCATGAATCAAAATCCCTATTGAGTTTTTGCCCATCTTCGGCCACCAACACCCATTGGTCTTTTTCAGCATTGACATCGTAGGTTAGTAAAGGCCCACCGGGAAATTGAAATTGAGTATTCAAACGCCCAGAATCAGGGTTATTATTTAAGACCTCTTCGAAGATGGCCGATGCTTCTACATCCTCAAATACAGCTATTACCCCGAGGCTATCACTAGAATACATCACTATGCTTACCCCGTTGGCTCCTGAAAAAGAAGACCAATTACCTTCTTTGACCACTGCATCCATCCCCTTGGGCACAGATACGGGGCCTGCTGCACACGCAAAATCTTCATATACGCCTGTATTGTTCCAGTCCATAAAATCCTCCCCAGGCCCGGATAAGTGGATTATTTCAGACAAATGATCGGCATTATCCTTTATAAAAAGACAAATGGGCCTAGCGACAATCTGTGAACTTCTTCCCCTGTTCACACCGCCGGCACTAATCAGGAAATTCTTCCCTGCACTACTGATTTCTGGTGACGCTTCCGGTCCATGGCCCTGACGGACAAAATACCCTTCACCTTTATTAAAGAGCACCTCTACAAACAGGTCAGATGGCCGATAAGGCATGCAGGCTCCCATCACAGCATGCCTGATGGCTACGCCCACGTTTTTGTCATAGTCTTCAATTTGCGAATAACTCAGCCAGGATTTAACAAATGCCGCATGGTAATCCGTCGTAAGCTCCTCGATACTTGCTTTTTCATACCTCCTGCGCATTGGTGGAAAATGCTTTAAATGGAGACTGTTCAACGCATAACTCCAGTTGATATAGTCGAGTACGTCTCTGGCCGATTGCCTTACTTTATCGGAGGCGAAAGCTTCTAGGTTAAGCAAGGCAGTAATGGTATATCCTAAATAGGGAATGGAATTAAATTCATAGAGGCCATTGGTTTTCATCTCATCCAATAGGGACAATAGCTTTTCCTCCATGCCATTTTGCACATTATCATAGCGGCTGTCGGTATTCCCCTCCAACCGTAACCATCTGTTTTTCAGGTACCTCGACCCTTCTGTCATCAGCAGGTGATTTTCGGTCTCCATGACCAGCCCCAACGTTCTAGGAACGGTGTAGCTGAACCTGCCACCATCCTCCGACAAGAGGACATCCACCAAGTGGTCTTTGGTGTCGGGATAAATCACCGCAGGATCATCACCGAATTTCCAAAGGATGGTCGTCAGGATGGTGAGTGGAAAATCATAGTCACCTTTCGGGTTTAATGGCCATGAAGAACCACAATTTCCCCAAACGGTCATCTTTTGTATTATTTCATTTACTTCGTCAACATGCTGTTTTAGCATCAGCCTAGCTAAAAGAACCCGGGCAGTATTCCCTTTTTTTAAAAGCATCTCTTCGGTAATGGGCATTTTGGCAAGGATGCTATAAATACTATCGGCAAAAGCCGACTCCTCTTTCCACGCCAATGTCCGGTCATGAGGAACAGGCATATTACCTGTCGCCACCTCCACGTTACGGTATTTTATTGGACCAAAGGCCCAGGATTTAAGCTGCTTATTATTGAGCACGATCAGTAATGACAATATCCCCAGAGGAATAGCCAAATAATACATTACTACCTTCTTAGCCTTCATCGGTCTTACTATTGACATCCATCACCTGCGTCCAATGTTACTGGTCGGCCATTTGAAGGACCAGTCTTCCTCCTTTTGTAATCTGACTATTATGAATCACGTAGCCCTCAAGCACTTCATTATTCCATTTCGCTGACTTTACATATACATTTTCTTCGCTATTATTGTCCGCTTCAATGGTAAAAGTAGCATTGGAATAGAAGTCTGGGTTCAAGTCAATACTAATTTTATCAAAGAGGGGACTGCCTATT
Organism: Echinicola strongylocentroti; assembly: GCF_003260975.1. NCBI lineage: Bacteria > Pseudomonadati > Bacteroidota > Cytophagia > Cytophagales > Cyclobacteriaceae > Echinicola > Echinicola strongylocentroti. The sequence continues at coordinate 654,888 of NZ_CP030041.1, forward strand.
TGATACACAGGATCTTCATCTACGCCTCCATTCATTTGAAAAAGACCTATTTTCATCATTACGGCCAAACTCCCCATCAGTCCCTGGTCTTCATCACCATTATAGCCCGTGGATGGGGACAAACCGCTGAAGGTTTCCCTTACCACATTACGGCTCCAATACTGCGTCAAATCCGGTCTTCCTATCTGATGAAAAACAAAAGCCGTCTGTATCGATGGCTGGTTTCCATAGTTTATTGGTATTTTTCTATACTCAGGATGCTCTTCCAGGTCGTGGGAGGTCCCCGCTGTAAAGTCCAATTTACTAGCCTCTTCAAATTGCCCATTTAGTTGTTGGACCGCTTTATCACGCCCTCCCATCAGCTCCGCCAGCCCTTCTAAATTATGGGGTACAAACCAAGTGGCCTGTGCTGCGTTAGCTTCGACAAAACCGACTTTGTACTGGTAAGGATCAAACTTCTCCAACCACTCGCCCTCGACATTTTTTGGACGCATCCATCCAGTTGTTTCATCATATACATTTTTGAAATTTTCGGAACGTTTTATAAAATAGCCATAATCCGCTTCATGCCCCAGTTTTTTGGCCAACTGTGCGAGTGTCCAATCCTGATAGGCGTATTCCATCGTAAGGCCTGCACCATCCTGATGACCTCCAAATTTCCCTTCCGGTATCGGGTACGGCACATAGCCATTTTCAATATAGTATTTGAGCCCTCCACCATAATTTGTGTGATGTTCATATCCTGCTTTTTCCATGATTCCGCCGATCATGTGGTTTTTTTTCAGGATTTGGTAAATGCTCTCCAAGTCTTCTGTAACCAGCCCTTCCTGAATAGCGCTCACGATAAAAGGGGTACTGGAAGCTCCTGTCATCACATAGGTGTAGTTTCCTCCAGAAGGCCCCCTGGGCACCAGGCCACCGTCTTTTTGATATTGTAGGAGCGAATAAACAAATTGCTGTTTAATCTCAGGATAGACGAGTCCCCAAAGGGTGTTGATTGTCCATTGGGCGCCCCAATAAGAGTCGGAGTTAAAGTGGTTGAATTCTGGTTTGCCATTTGAATCAAGAGGTAACTGACCTATCCTAAACACTTCACCTGTATTGTCTGGATAGGCACCATTTACGTCGTTAATGATCCTTCTCCCCTGCAAGGAATGCCACAAATCCGTATAAAATCTTCGTTGATCGGTGGCTGTTCCTCCCTCTACTTTGATCCTACCCAATAGACCATTCCACTCCTCGGTAGATTCCCTCACTACCTTATCAAAATCCCAATGAGGCATTTCTTCTTCGATATTAAGCCCTGCATTTTCTACTGATGTATAAGAAACCCCAACTTTCATTAGGACTTTCTTGCGGGGATCATCAAGTTTTATCAAATAATTGCCGGTCTTATCATCCTTTTTTACTGAGGTGACATCGGTATTCAACAGTACTTTAAAATAAACTGTAAAAGGCTTTGGCCTTCTGTGGGTAGCATCCATCACCACTTTTCCCGAAAGCTCATTATCGCTGTTCTGGGTGAGCTCTCCATCCATATTTTCGCATGGCCCGAGCATGGTGTTAAGGTTAAATAAGATGGCTGACTGGGAGTCTTCTGGATAGGTATACTGATGGAGGCCTACACGTGTGGTACTGGTCAGTTCAGATGCTATTTTGAACCTGTCTAGGTCCACATAGTGATATCCCGGAGAAATCCTTTCAGTTTCGTGGCTAAACTTGGAATAAAAATCTTCAAAAATGGTGCTTTCATTTGCAGCTGACACCGTCACTGGCATTACGGAGATACCGGACATTTGCCATGCATGAATATGGCTGAAGCCTCTTATCGTGTCGGTCTTATACCTGTAGCCGCTCCCCCATGCACCATCAATTTCTGTATCGGGACTTAGGTTAACCATCCCAAACGGCCGGCTTGCGGACGAAAAGAAAAACCACCTGGAATTCTCCGAATCCAACAATGGGTAGACCAACTCTGAATAGGTCTTCTGCTCTCCATGTTTATCTACCGTTTTTACTTTTTGTTGACAAGAACTGATGGTTCCCAAAGTCAGGTATATGATAACCTGCAAATACAATTTCCTCTTATCCATGTATTTTATATTTAAAACAACGAAAGTATTTTATATTTCCAAACCAAACAAATAATCAAAAAAGACTTTTGTATCAATATTTTTAATCGTCAAAGCACAAGCCCTACTGAATATTAGGGCACATTATATACTTTTACTATTCTTTTCCTTTTTCCGATGGCTCAATCTTGTGACCATCTCCTTCCTATCGACCTTTCTGTCAGTTTTTACTGCCTCCCATACGAGCTGGCATACATTTCTCCATCTGCGCTCAGCCCTCTTGTCATGGTAGTCATTCTCGCATGTTCATTACCGAAAACGAACTCCTTTACAGAAATAAAAAACCTATAAAACATGGTGATTCAAGGGTGTTTGATAAAAAGGCAGACTGAATATATCATCTGCCTTTCTTAACCCGGAATATGCATTAGGAATCGCAGCGGAAGCTGAAAGCACAAGAAAATCAGTTAGTTTCCGGTTCTATCTGGCCATTTGACAGGTTTACCGTCCGCCCCGGCGAATCAGGTCGCAATACCTGAGTGCCGGAGCGTAGATAGCCTAATGCATATTCCAAGTTTAAAACTACCAATTAATATCCAGAATGAATAAATGCTGAATCGATCATTCTAATACCCTTCGTTTTGGGAAATCGACGGGATTGACCTATCAATCTCTTTCTGGGGAATCGGACGTAAGTAATGCTTGGCTTCCATCTGCCCCAATGCGGCGGTCCAAGGGTTCATCAAGGTGGTCCGATCGATCAATCTACCAGTTCTTTTCAGATCAAACCACCGGCAATATTCGCCCATCAATTCCCTCGCCCGTTCATCCAAAACCATATCGATGTCCAAGTTTCCGTTTGCCCGGTAGGATACCGTGCTCAAGGAAGCCAAGTTGGCAGGCTCTTCAGCACGCAAGGGATCAGCACCCGCATTGGCTCCTAGTGCTCGGTCCACTATCGTATTATAATAGACCTCTGCTCCTCCCAAGTCACCAGGTGCAGCCCCTTTTAGGATCGCTTCTGCTGCTATTAAATAGGCTTCTGCAGAGCGGAATAAGGCCAGATCAAAGGTTCCCATAGCATCATCGTAAGGAATGCCCGGCTCCCAAAACTTCCACATTAGGGGCGTTTTATCATCCACATGATAGGGAGAAATTGGATTAATACCGATTTCATCCACATTCAGTACGGCATAGGGCTTACTACCTCCTACATCCATGCCTTTGTTTTGGTCACTGGCTGGATTGTTCCACGGGGGAAAATACAATACCGTATCGCCTTTTGCGATATCGATGGTGGTAGACGGATCATCAAAATTCGGTACAAAATCAGCCACATCTATCAATGCGTACATGGCTTCTACGAAATTGTGATGGTACCTAGTATCAATATCCGGATCAAACAACCGGTATGCGGCAGGAGTGACGATATAGTTCCCTTTTGATCCATGACGGTTATAGTCACTCGTTCTTCCCAGAGAACCTGGAATATCTTCCGCACCACTGCCAAAAATCGAATGGTAATCATTCCCTATAGCATACTGACTGGGTTCATCATCATCACTGCCATTCGTCAAGATATTGTCACTGAACTGTACAGCGAAGACAATTTCATCGTTTTTATCGTTTTTTGGAGGAAACGTTTCTTCAAGTGGATTCTCCGCATGAAGTGGGAATAAATTCCGATATTCAGCCTCCAATGGATAATCAGCGATGATCATGTCGGCATATTCGACGGCCGATTCAAAATCAGCTGCCGTTCCCCCCAAGGAGTTGTTAAAATTCCATCCCCTCGTCAAGTGAACTTTTGCCAATAGAAACCGGGCGGCACCTTTTGTTGCTCTACCGTACTCGGCATTGTCTTTTGCAGGCAATATCGATTCTGCCTCTTCCAAGTCTTGGATGATCTGTTCATAAACCTGAGCTGCAGGTATTTTGACCACTTCCCGACTAGCAGTAGTCGTCTCCTCCAAAGGCATTGGAATATCCCCCCATTGCTGTACCGCATAGAAATAAGCCATTGCTCTAAGGAATTTGGCTTCTGCTACTCGTATGGCAAGCAGCCCTGGATCCATTCCCTGCACACCTTCCTGTCTTGAGATGGCTGTATTCGTCCTGGCAATTTGCTTATATAGCAAATCCCAGAGCTTTGTTGCTGCGCCCACACTGGGTGTAAACCGGATATCATATGCATTTAACACCCCGCCTTGGTTTCCATTGGCGGCTTCATCCCATGACGTACTGGTAAATATATCCGTCCCCATCAATACCAGATCACGCTCTTTGTGTATCTCCCTGAGCTTAGTATAGTTTGACCGGACCAGGTCTTCGAATCCCTGTTCGGTAACGTAGTAATTATCTGTAGTCTGGTAGGAAACCGAATTCTCATCCAGAAAGTCATCGCAACTGGTACCTAAAAAAGCCAAGAGAACCAGTGCTGTTATATGCTGTTTATTAAATAGTTTCATATTTTGAGTTTTTACTGTCCGAAATAAAATGGTTAAAATGAGACATTTAATCCAAACAAATAGGTGGCAGTTGGTATACCATCATTGTAGGTACTGGAATTAAACTCCGGATCCATTCCATCAAAATCGTAGAAAACAAATGGATTGCTCACTTGGGCATACATCCTAAATTTGGTAAATCCAATTTTATCCAACGCAGCCCGCGGCAAGGTATAGCCAAATGTAATATCAGAGATTCTCACAAAACTTGCATCTTGATAGAATATCGCTCCCCCGTGCGGATTAGGCACGCCTGGGCCATAGTAATCATTGGTGGGATTGTTAACCGTCCAGTAATTTAGGTTCAACGTATTATATCTTCCTGCACCTATTTGGCCCATTGTTCCACTTAGCATATTGTTTCTATATATAGCTCCCTGACTGGTATAGATCAGGAACGACAGGTCAAAATTGCCATAGCTAAATTTATTGGTCATCCCCATCGTCCAATCAGGCTGTTCTGAACCAATAATGGTCCTGTCATCCATTCCCTCATTGGTAGAAATAGTGCCATCATCGTTTTGGTCAACTACCTTTACCGAACCGGGTACCTGACCATATTCAGCAGCGGCAGCCTCTTCGTCCAATTGCCAGATTCCGGCAAATTCATACGCATAATGCGCCCTTAACGGCTGACCTACAAAAAGACCTGTAGCTATATCCGCCATGATTCCCTCACTGCCTATGGAGACTACCTCATTCACGTTTTTGGCAAAGTTGATACTGGTAGACCATGTGAATTTACTATTCGCTATATTTACTGTATTCAATGTCAACTCAACGCCCTTATTGGCCACTTCGCCAACGTTGGTGGTCACACTGCTAAATCCGGAAGAGGTAGGGATCTGCTCGTTATAGATCAAGTCCACCGTATTTCTGTGGTAAAGTTCAAAAACACCACTTATCCTGTTATTGAAAAATCCCACATTGATACCTATATTCCATTCCTTGCTTTTTTCCCAACCTAAGGATTTATCGGTCAGGTTTTCGGGAGCAAACCCAAATGCCGGTGAACCGTCAAAATCATAGGGCGTTTTGATCAATCTCGCCTGCGTACTGTAAGGAGCTACCGAGCTATTTCCGACATACCCATAGCTCACACGAAGTTTCAGGTCGGATACCGCACTCATATTCCTGATAAACTCTTCATCCCCTAATCTCCATGCAATGGCAGCTGAAGGGAAGAAGTCCCATTTATTTTCCTCGCTAAGCTGAGAAGCACCGTCCCACCGGCCTGTAAGTGTCAAGAGGTATTTATCCTTAAATCCGTACATAACCCGGCCCATATATGAAAGCAATGACCTTTCTGTCAGTCGTGTGTTTAATTCGACTGGCCTTCCTGTCCCTAATGCGTACCATAAAGAGTTATAAGGGATTTCATCGGCATAGCTATCCATTTCTTCATTTCGCTGATGAAAAATACTCTGTACACCTGTAACCGTGACATCATGGTGGCCCATCTCTTTCTTATAAGTGATGATGTTATCAAGTGTATAATTGGAAATATCATCTGTTTGACGGAATGCTCTCGGCAATAGTGAAGTCTTTCGGTCCTTGGTCATTGTCCCCCTGAATTGCCCCCACCTTGAATTGCTCACACTCGCAGACAAGGAGGACTTGACGGACAATCCTTCGACGGGCATCAGTTCTACATAGGCATTCCCGAAGAAATTATCAGACCTTGTTTCATCTTGGAAATTCTCAGGGTCGATTTCGATGAGAGGATTCAACACCTGCTTATCATTGATCCCCATCCAAGCGGCATAACCATTCCATGCAAAATCCTGGTTTTCGTCCGGATTAAGGATATCATCATACAAGGCCACTCCAGTCGGACGTGCACGGTAAGCACTTCTCAGTGCTTCATTTGATCCCAAATCTTTCTTTGCAACACTGTAGTTAGCTGTAAAACCAACCCTTAGGAATTTGGTCAACTTACTATCCATACTTCCTTTGATGTTGTACCGTTGGAATTTTGTATGCTGCAATGCCCCGCCTTCATTCAAATATCCACCTGAAAAATGGTAGTTGGTATTATCGCTTCCTCCTCCTACTGATAAGGAATGGTTTGTTTGTAAAGCTGGCCCGGAGATCTCATCAAGCCAATTCGTGCTATTACCAGAATCAACCATGTCAATCTCTGTAGAACTGAAAGGCCGGCCCTGAGGATAGCCATTGAGTTCACGGTCAGTTACACTTGCCTTATAAAATTGCTGGGCATTCATCATATCTGGAAGATGGGCGGGAGTCTTAACCCCCACATATCCATCATAGCTTACGACCGGCTTACCTTTCACTCCTCTTTTGGTAGAGATAATTATCACGCCATTTGCACCCCTAGAGCCATAAATAGCTGTGGATGAAGCATCCTTAAGAATATCCATAGACTCGATATCCGCAGGGTTCAGCGCATTTAGATCGCCCCCCATGACCCCATCGATCACCACCAATGGTTCATTGCTGTAATTAATCGAACTCAGGCCTCGAATGTTGATATTATACCCAGCACCTGGCCGGCTGTTTTGCTTGGAAACCGTCACACCTGCAGCTTGGCCTTGGATGGCCTTGGCAGCCTGGACGGGATTTGCGCGGACAATGTCCTCCGACTCCACCGAACCTATTGCTCCCGTTGCATCCTTCTTTTCTATCTCGCCATATCCAATCACCACCACTTCTCCTAGGGAACTGATATCAGGCTCCATGGATAGATTAATAAGGGATTTGGTGCCTACGGTGACTTCTTGGGATTTATATCCAATGGAGCTAAATACCAAGACCGTATTTTGACCTGGTACCTCAAGTGAATAGTGCCCTTCAACATCCGTTACGGCACCTGTTGACGTTCCTTTAACGAGGATATTTACGCCAGGTATTGGCACTTTTTCTTCATCTGTAACTACCCCTGAAACTTTTGTCTGAGCCCAGGAAGCACTTGCGTAGCTTATTAATAAAGCTATCAATAAGAGTTTACGTTTTTTCATAAAGATTATTTTAGGTTTAAAGTGACCCACGTGGTTACTCGTGGATTAATTGACAATGAAGTAAGGAAATTCGCATTATTACATGATGGATATATCATTCAAAAACATGGATGAATTGCGTTTTTACTAAAAAACAGCCTGTACATCACTAAAAGAGGCAATCATAAAACCTATTCCGCCTTATTTATTGTCATATTATAAAAAAGGCCCTTCCCTTAAACCCGGATTATGCGTTAGGAATCGTAGTGAGAGCTGAAATTGCAAGAAAATCAGTTAGTTTGGAGGCATTAGCGTAGCACCGCTACGGTTATGCCGAAAACTAAAGTGAAACGGCTGATTTTGAAGCAGTTTCAGGTCGCAACAGATAGGCTAATGCATATTCCGGGTTAAAGCAAAAATAGCATCGAGTATACACCCGATGCTATTTTTGTTTATCCTACATTCTAAAACGCCTATTGCGGACCAGTCATATTTCTCCTGTCCGGTTCTAGTTTGGTCCCATCATTCCTCCCCCGCTGTCGTCCCCTTTGAGGTCTTCATTTTCGATGGATCTCTTTTTTCGTTTTGGAGACACGCTCATTTTACCTATCCTATAACTAAAGTTGATCTTAAAGTTCATGTTGCGCATAGAATTGGTGCTGTATTGGGTGATGGTGGGTGATACGATTTCACTGTTCATCTTAAACTCCGGCGTAAAGAAGTTTTCCGCACCAAAACCTATACTTCCCTTTTTGTCATCAAATTCCTTGTTAATATTTAGGCCATAGATACCAAAACCACTATCATAACCCTGAAGGTTTACTTTTCTGCCACGGGCAAAGGCAAAACCTTGCAGCACCCATGTTTCGGTAATATTATAGTTACCAAACATTCTTCCGCTTACCACAAATCCCTCATTGGAAGCATTGTACAGCGGGTCATCCACATTGTTGTCGATCATGGCATAATAAGCATCGATTCCACCATTGAAGGAAAGCTTGTTGGAGACATTGATATTGGCAAAGAGGTTTAGCCCTACTGCTTGCTCACTACCGATGTTTTCATAAGTGGTATATATCACCCCTTCGTCCAATACACTCCTGATCGGCTGAATGGATCCAGAGGTATTGCGGTAAAAACTGGCAATATTGATACTGGCAGATTTAAAGTAAGTACTGTAAGCCAATTCAAAATTATCGGTGTATTCCGGATCCAAGAGTGAATTTCCTTGGGTGATCTGAGTGGGATTGGATCCTTGGATGTTGGGATTAAGATACCTCAGGGAAGGACGCTGTATCCTTCTGTTATATGCAGCCTTGATCATATTGCCACTTTCCATCTTTCTGCTGAGGTTTATGCTAGGTACCAATACACCGTAGTCCGGGATATCCGCTTGGGTTTCTCCTGTCTTGAAATCCGCATTGATAGTGGTGTACTCGTATCGCAGCCCTGCCTTGGCCGTATAGTTTTTCAGAAAGCCTTGCGTAAATGAAACATAGCCAGCAGTGACATTTTGATCATAATCAAACTCATTGGAATAGGATGCATCATCATTTTCAACATACTCACCATCTGCGCCGTCCGCCGTAAAATAAGCATAATCACTACTTACCCTTCTCAGGATGTTTTTAGCTCCGTATTCTAGGATCTGGTTCTCTCCATCTCCTAAAGGGGTAACATAATCGAGCTGTAGGGTAAATTCCTGATTATTAGAGGGGTTTTCATTTTTGACCCTACTGGCAACGGTACTAAAGTCGTCTTCCAATACGGCCTGAACAAAATCATTCGTTCGGTTATTACGGCTATACAATCCCATAATACTGAATTCCTTCTGCGGTTTCTCATATGTACGGGTATAATTTAGACTCACATCCACTGTATTGGAAAGGTTTTCGGTATTCACTCTCCTCATCAAAGCACTCACCAGCTCATCGTCCAAGAAATTCTCTGTCAACAAATTATCCTGCTTGCTCTTCCTGTTAAACATCCCAAAATTTACAGATGCAGCCAGCCAATTGTACTTGTCTATTTCGTAGTCCGCTCCGAAGTTATACCTTCCCATTAGCATATTGTTTCTCGTATCCGAACTTTGGATGATATTGGATACAGAACCATCTTCATTGGTGACCATTTGGTTATTTTCGAAGCCTCCTTTTATGTTATAGCCGGTCCGGCCAAAACCACCAAGGTTAAAGCCCCATTTGCCTGTCCTGGCGCTGGCATTGATCCCCAAGTTCGACCCTCTTAATCCCGCACTGGTATTGATACTAATGGACTTTCCTTGCAGGTTATTTTTCTTGGTGACGATATTGATCACCCCTCCTGTACCTTCTGCATCGTACTTGGCTGATGGTGAAGTGATGACTTCCACTGTCTTGATCTCATCGGCCGGGATCTGTTTCAGTGCATCTGCTATGGAGCTGGCCGACATGGTAGAAGGCTTATTGTCGATAAGTACCGTAATATTGCTACTTCCCCGCATGGATACATTACCATCCAAGTCAACAGACAGCATCGGCACTCTCCTCAATACATCCGAAGCATCTCCGCCGACAGTAGTTTTGTCATTTTCGGCATTGTAGATTGTTCTATCCACTTTCTCGGTGATCAGTTCTCTTTGGCCCTGTACAGTCACTTCATCAAGGGATACAGACTCTTCTTCCAAGCCGATATCTCCTAGGTCAATGGCTCTCTGACCTGGTGAAACCGTAATCCCCGCTCTACTAAAAGCTGCAAATCCAACAAAATTCACCTTTAACACATATGTCCCCGGGTCAAAACCCGTAATGAAAAACTTGCCTTCATCATCGGCCACCCCTCCAGACACCTGCTTGTCGGTGTCCGCATCCAGCAAAAGCACTGTCGCATAAGCTACAGGATCCCCGCTGGTATCCTCCACTACGGTTCCAGTCAACTGGTATTCTTTTTCGGTGTTTCCCGACACTTCCTGTGCCTGGACTGACTGTAAGGTCCCCGCTAGGAAAAGAGCCCACACACCGATTTTTCGAATAAATGATTTCATGTATATCGATTTAGATTTGAAAGTTCACTTAAATGGATTTAGCCTGAACGTACATCAGGTTCCGACAAAATTCAAAAGCAAAGTAATTCTATTCGAAATCACAAAAAAACACAATAGATGACAAGCGGTACTTTATCGACAAAAGTGGCATTACAATAGACGGATGGATATACACCTTAACCCAAAACACTTCCATTGGGTCAAATCACCGATCTATAGGTAAAAAAACGCATTTGGACGATTATATTTTTCAGATATGGACAGTTTCTTTTAAGTTTATCAAATAACCAATCGTCCTACGCATGAACCAAGGTCTCAAACTGCACAAAAACATCTCCATCCTCATCCATATCCTAGCATGGATCCTGATAGGTGCAGTACTTTTTCTTTTAGGGCCACTTTCATGGAGCACCACCTTACCTGCGGAATTTTGGTACAGGCAGCTGACATTGATGGGCTTATTGGTCGCACTTTTTTACACTAATAAAGACATCTTTGTCCCCAAGCTTTTGTTTAGGGGAAAAACCTGGCTGTTTTTATTGCTCACTTTGTCGATATGTTTTGGTTTGATGTTTCTCATGGAATATTTCGAAAACCTGATCCACCTGCCAGAATTGATGCATAAGGCCTTCCACCCTGAGGGAGACAAGCCCTTTAAGCCAAAAGACGACTATATAGACCTCTTCATGCTCCTCGTGCTCCTTCTAGCATCTGGCATCAGCACGAGCGTCGCCACCGTGCAAAAATGGCAGGCAGATGAGGCTCTTAGAAGGCAATTGGACCAGCAGCGGATCAGCTCTGAGCTGTCCTACCTCAAAGCCCAGATCAATCCCCACTTTTTCTTCAATACGCTGAACAATATCTATTCGCTCACCAGTATCGATGTGGAAAGTGCCCGGATAGCGCTACATAAGCTTTCGAGAATGATGCGCTACGTGCTTTATGAAACGGAGAAAGACCAAACATTGCTCAGCAAGGAAATTGGCTTTATCAAGGATTTTATCGAATTGATGAAGCTGAGGATTTCGGACAAAGTGACAATAGAGCTGGATATCACCGAGCACTTTGAAGACCGTGTAGTGGCTCCTATGCTGCTTTTGCCTTTTGTGGAAAACTGCTTTAAGCACGGCGTCAGTAGCCGACAACCAAGCACCATTTCCATAAAAATCCACACACAAGACAATGCCCTTACCCTGGAAACATCCAACAAAATCGTCCCACAAAACCCTACCAGCCCAGAATCCAAGCAGCAAGGTATCGGACTGACCAATACCAAAAGGAGACTATCATTGCTGTACCACCATAAACACGAACTTGTCATCGATGACGAAAATCCAGAAAATGAATATCGTGTAGCCCTTAAAATCAACCTCTCATGAAGCTAAAATGTATCGCTGTAGATGACGAGCCTTTGGCGCTAAAGTTGTTGTGCAGCTTTATCGAGCAGACGGCCTTTTTGTCCTTGGAAGGCCAGTTTGAAAATGCCATAGATGCCCTTGCCCACACGCACAACAATGAGGTGGACCTGATCTTCTTGGATATCCAGATGCCCGACCTCTCTGGGATGGAGCTGGCACGAGTACTCGAAAGCAAGAAATCTTCCAAAAACACCCGAATTATCTTTACTACTGCCTATAATCAATTTGCCGTAGAAGGATATAAAGTAGATGCACTGGACTATCTGCTGAAACCCTACAGCTATGAAGAGTTTCTTAAAGCAGCCACCAAAGCCTATCAATTTTTCGAAGCCAAAAGTCAGGTTTCTACCAGAGAAAAGGACAATAAAGAGTACATTTTCCTAAAAGTCGAATACCAACTGGTCAAGGTAATGCTGAAGGATATTCTCTACCTGGAAGGATACAAGGATTATGTAAAGGTTCACCTTATTGGCAAACCCTCTCCTACACTCTCTCTGACAAGTCTGAAGAACATGGAAGAACTGCTTCCTGAAGACCAGTTTATGCGCATTCACAGGTCATATATCATATCTCTGGACCATATTGACTCTATCACCCGGAATACCGTGAACATCGGCAAGACGACCATCACCGTAAGCGATCACTACAAGGATCACTTTCTTCAGTTTGTCAATAAATGGATTGGGTAGGGCTACCCCAACGCCAAAAAAATGCATTTGTCCCCTTCCTTTCCATTCCGTAAACTTCTCAACACGACTTTTCAATTTTGATTTTATTATTCCCAAAACTGTCCTATTTTAGAACATCATTACTAGGTTCACCTGATTTATCTCAGTTTAACCCGGATTATGCGTTAGGAATCGTAGTGAGAGCTGAAATTACAAGAAAATCAGTTAGTTTGGAGGCATTAGCGTAGCACCGCTACGGTTATGCCGAAAACTAAAGTGAAACGGCTGATTTTGAAGCAGTTTAAGGTCGCAACACCTGTGCGCCGTGGCGTAGATAGGCTAATGCATATTCCGGGTTTAAGCAGTAGGAATCGTTATAGTCTGTTCCGAAAGATGTCAGGAAATGCTGAAAACCACCTTGGAGTTTAGCACAAACACTAGTTACACAATGAAAAAACATAGGACCAATATTACCAGCTACACACTAACTAAACGGCGTTGATTCGGGATCCAAAGTCCACTTTTAAACAATCGTACATGACAGCTCTTCAAAAGACATTTATGGAGATGGCCATCAGCCTCTCACGGGAAGGAATGAATTCCGGTAAAGGAGGCCCCTTTGGCTGTGTGATCGTCAAGGACGGCGTGGTGATCGGAAAGGGAAACAACCAAGTCCTGAGCACCAATGACCCCACCGCCCATGCGGAAGTCGTTGCGATCAGGGAAGCCTGCAAGACGCTTCGTACCTTCCAGTTGGATGGATGCGAAATCTACACCTCATGCGAACCCTGCCCCATGTGCCTGGGCGCTATTTATTGGGCCCGCCCTGCAAAAGTTATTTATGCCAACACACGTCAAGAAGCCGCTGATGCGGGATTTGACGATGATTTCATCTATCAGGAACTTCCACTGTCTCCATCCGATAGAAAAATCTCCATGATTCACTCTCCTGACAATGCCGCATTGGAAGTATTCCAGGAGTGGATTTCTAAAGAAGACAAAAAAGTTTACTGATTTTTACCGCAGTTTTTTACCCTGTCATACTGACAAAACCCATTATCAATGCACAAAAGTATAGAAAACGACCTCAACCAGTTTGATGAGCTACTTACTACAGTAAAAGACAAAGGCATAGCCTATCTTAACGCACTTTCCGAGCGGCCAACTTCATCTACTCATCAAGTTACCGAACATATTAATTTGCCGGAGGAAGGTCCCGGCACCCTCAAAGCACTCGAACACTTCCTTCAGCGTTTCGAGCCACTTATGGTGGCTTCTTCAGGTCCTCGATTTTGGGGTTTTGTAACAGGAGGCACCACACCTGCGGCTATTGTCGGGGACTGGCTTACCTCCATTTATGACCAAAATACACAAACGACAAAAGGCGATGGGGATGTGTCTGCCACCATCGAACAGGAAACCATCCAGTTGCTCCTTGAGCTGCTCCAGTTGCCAAAAGACTACCTAGGCGGGTTCGTATCTGGGGCGACCATGTCCAACTTCACCTGCCTGGCCGTAGCACGGCAGTGGGTAGGGCATCAACTAGGCAAGGACTTCGCTAGGGACGGTATCACGGAGACCATTCCTGTAGTATCAGCCACACCGCACTCCTCCTCCATCAAATCCCTGGCTATGCTCGGTCTTGGTAGCAAAAACATCATACACATCAACACCAAGAATGGCAACCGCGAGGCCATGGATATGGAGCATCTTGAAAGCACCATTCAAAATCTGCAAGGTCAGCCTTTTATACTCATCTCAAGCGCTGGCACGGTAAACACAGTGGATTTTGATGACTTTTCGGCCATTGCCAAACTAAAGGAAAAACACCAGTTTTGGTGGCACATCGACGCGGCTTTTGGTGGCTTTGCGGCTTGCTCACCATCCTATAAGGGGCTACTGATGGACTGGCACCAAGCAGATAGCATCACCCTGGATGGCCATAAGTGGCTCAACGTCCCCTATGAAAGTGGCGCGTTCCTAATAAAAGAAAAACACCAATTGCTCCAAGTAGCTTCTTTCCAAAACTCCAATGCGCCCTACCTGGGAGATCCCATGGAGAGTTTTAATTACCTCAATTTACTTCCAGAAAACTCAAGGCGCCTCAAAGCCCTTCCTGTTTGGTTTAGCCTCGTTTCCTATGGACGAGAAGGCTACCAATCCATCGTTGAAAATTGCATCACATTGGCAAAGGAATTTGGCCAGGCAATTGAGGAGAATGAGCGTTTTGAACTCTTGGCACCCGTGAGACTGAACACGGTCTGCTTTTGCTTAAAAAACCAGGCCCGTACGGCTTCATTTTTGTCTTCCTTGAATGCCACTGGCAAGGTATTCATGACCCCTACTACCTATCAGGGAAAAGCAGCCATCCGAGCAGCCTTTGTCAACTACAGAACAACCAAAAAAGATATTACCTCTACCTTAAAACTAATGGAAGAAACCTGTCGATAATGCCCAATAATGGCTATAACGAGGGCTGTGTCCGGCATGTCCTTTGATACAACCATTCTCATTCTTGGCCTGCGCTTATCTCATGTCTCACATCTCAATACTCACGTCTCTAGCCATTGCTTTCAACCTCACTTTTCCCTTACTATTTTCTTCTGGAACTTTTCCCTAATCACCTCTTGGACGGGGCGGTTTTGGATCTTGCTGTCCAGCCAAGAAATGATATCCAAATACAAAAATGCACGTTTCTCATAAGGGTGGTTTTCGTATTGCACCAGCTTGTCCCTCAATTCCCTAAAAGCGGATTTCAACTCATATTCATAAATCCTGTTGAGTTTTCTGACGAAATGCATCATCTCCTGCTGCACCAAATGCAAGTCCTGCATCTTGATCAAAAATTTATAGACATTTCTGATCTGCTGCTCCAAGTTATCATCCAGGCCTTCTTCATAGCTGGCAATCAGCTTCAGGATATGGGCAAAACACTGTAAATCCTCCCTCAGTCCATCACCTGTATGGCTGATCACCTCATCCAAATGCCTGATAGCACCCAAATTATCCCCACTCCCAAAATACAGACAAGCAATCTTATAGTGGAGAACGACCACATGGTGCACATCCAGTTTTGACCGGAGCTCACGCATTTCTTTCAGTAGAGGCGGAATGGCTTTTTCCACCCCCAAACTAAAGTCGCCAATTAAAAAGTAATAGTTGATGCTATTGGAATAATAATAGAGAAAGGCCAAAATGCGGCAGTTATCGTCCATTCTAAAATCATCATTTTCCAAGCTGTCCTTAAACTGTTCAAACACAACGATAAACCGCTCATACCGCTGCAAGTAAAACAAGGTATCCAGCAGATAATGATAGGCTTTCAGGTAATTGCCCGTAGCCACCTTTTTCATTTGGGGATGGTTTTGGTACAAGCTTACCCACCGTTGTGCCGCTCGGTAACATAAGGGAAAATCCTGTAAAATATGGTAAAACCAGACCTGTGCCTGAAACAGGTATAGTTTTTCGTAAAAGTTCAGCTCATCCAGCTCGTATTCCGGCATATTTTTTAGGTAATAGGCCTCCACCAACCTCCTGTCATATTCATCCTTGACATGGCCCATTTTAAGGTACAGCCCATAAAGCTGCAAGGAAAGGTTACTCAGAGTGTTCTTCAGCGAAGCACTGCTGACAAGCCCCTTTGCTTCATTGGCCAATATCTCTGCCCTGTCCCGCATACTCCTGGTAATGTGCTGGGATTCTATCACCTTCTCCAGCTCCACGATCCGTAGCATGATCGTGTCCAGGTAGTACTTTTTGGCCGTTTGCTTGGCCTTGTCCAGCAACTTTAGGCTCTGCTTATACAGCCCCTTATTATAGAGAATCCGTGCAAAATCTATCTGCTCATTCAGCTGTAACTCCACATTATGATCCGCATAGATCAACCGTAAACTGACCAAAATCTGCTTGTATAAATGGGATTTCATATTGGCCAACTGCTTTTTGGTAACAGGAGCCTTCTTCAGGAGTACTTTTTCATCATAGACCTCCATTTTATCCAACGCATCAAAAAGCTTCACAAATTTGGCGTTTTCGTTGGCTCCAAACCGTTGGGTGTAAAGCTTAAATCCCCGCTTATCCGAAGCACTTAAGGACTTGATCAAAATAAATACACTATCTTTTTCCTTGTCAGACATCAGACAAATTACACGTTTAAAATACTCAAAATCAATTATTTAACAAAATACACAGCCTGTTAAACATTGGACAAATAAAGTTAAGGCAATTTACAATCAATCCATAAGATTTTACTTTAGATTTTAGAATAAAAACTCAGATTATGGATAAACGACAAGTATTGATCTTTGACACTACCCTAAGGGACGGAGAACAGGTCCCTGGCTGTAAATTGAACACCCCACAAAAAATCGAAATTGCCCGACAACTGGAAAACCTCGGCGTGGATGTGATCGAAGCGGGCTTTCCGATTTCAAGCCCTGGGGACTTCAAATCAGTCGTAGAAATATCAAAAAGTGTTTCTGAACCTATTATCTGTGGACTTTCCCGTGGAGTGGCCAAAGACATAGAGGTAGCTGCCGAAGCCCTAAAATACGCCAAAAGACCGCGTATACATACTGGTATCGGCACATCCCCTTCCCATATCAAATACAAATTCAAAAGTACACCCGACCAAATCCTTGAACGGGCAGTAGCTGCAGTAAAACACGCTAAATCTTTTGTAGAAGACGTAGAGTTTTATGCGGAAGACGCCGGAAGGACTGACAATGAATACCTGGCTCGCGTCTGTGAATCGGTCATCAAGGCAGGAGCCACTGTCCTTAATATCCCGGACACTACTGGTTACTGCCTACCTGATGAATACGGTGCAAAGGTAAAATACCTCATGGACAATGTGAGGGGCATCGAAAACGTCATCATTTCCGCCCATTGTCATAACGACCTGGGACTGGCCACAGCAAACTCCATATCCGCTGTCATGAACGGTGCTCGCCAAATCGAATGTACCATCAATGGTATAGGAGAAAGAGCCGGCAATACTTCTCTGGAAGAGGTCTCCATGATCATGAAACAGCACCCTAGGCTGAATGTCTATAACAACATCAATTCCAGACTACTAAACCCAATTTCCAGACTGGTTTCCGAACGAATGGGCATGTACGTCCAGCCCAATAAAGCCATCGTTGGATCCAATGCCTTTGCCCACTCTTCGGGCATTCACCAAGATGGTGTCATCAAAAACCGTGAAACTTACGAAATCATCGATCCAGCAGAAGTCGGTGTTCATGAATCCATGATCGTATTGACCGCTAGAAGTGGTCGAGCAGCTTTGGCCTTCAGGCTTCATAAAATCGGCTATACCATCACCAAACTACAGCTCGATGAGGTTTACCAACTTTTCTTAGAACACGCCGATTTGAAAAAAGAAATAACAGATGAAGATCTTCATGAAATCATGAAAATTTCCAGTGTACCTGGAAACGTAGAAGCGTAAACACTGAACCCCGTTTATGCTTTAGGAATCGTGACAGCCTGTCCCGACGGATGTTGGGAAGGTTTAAAACTGCAAGAAAATCAGGCTGTTTTCGATTCTACGTAGTGGCCAAACAGGTTCCCCATCCACCGCAGATCAGGCAGTAATAATGGTGTGCCGTGGCGCAGATAGCCTAATGCATATTTCGGATTGAAGATCAATTGTCCATAAAAAAATCCAGTGAATCATGATTCACTGGATTTTTTTATCTCTTCTATTAAGGGGACTTTCAGCCCTTAGGCCCATTAGGCATCAAATTACCTAAGGCACGTTGAGCTCCTCCCATCTTATTCATCTGCTTCATCATCTTCCTCATGTCCCTAAACTGCTTCATTAAGTTATTGACCTCTTGAATGGATCTTCCGCTACCGTCAGCGATCCGCTTTCTCCTACTTCCATCGATCACATCTGGATTTTCCCTTTCCAGCGGTGTCATGCTTCTGATGATCGCTTCTATTGGCTTAAAGGAATCATCATCGATATCCATTCCTTTGATCATTTTGCCCATCCCAGGGATCATGCCCATCAGGTCTTTCAGGTTACCCATTTTTTTGATCTGCTCGATCTGGGAAAGAAAATCATCAAAGTTAAACTGGTTTTTTCGAATCTTGGCGTTGATACGCTTGGCTTCATCTTCGTCAAAAGACTCTTGGGCCTTTTCTACCAAAGACACAACGTCTCCCATACCAAGGATCCGCTGGGCCATCCTGTCCGGATAGAAGACGTCCAAGTTTTCCATTTTCTCACCAGTGGAGATAAACTTGATCGGCTTATCCACTACGTGGCGAATCGAAATGGCCGCACCTCCACGGGTATCGCCATCCAGTTTGGTAAGCACTACCCCATCGAAATTCAACCGTTCATCGAAGGTCTTGGCCGTATTCACGGCATCCTGCCCCGTCATGGAATCCACTACAAACAAGGTCTCCGCAGGATCAAGGTGCTTCTTCAGGTCGGAAATCTCATTCATCATCTGCTCATCAACGGCAAGTCGCCCAGCTGTATCGACGATGACATTTTTCTTTCCGTTCTTCTTGGCGTATTCTATAGCCTTGGAAGCAATATCCAGCGCATTCTTATTCTCTGGCTCAGCGTAAACCTCCACTCCGATCTGCTCACCCAGCGTCTTCAGCTGTTCTATGGCCGCAGGACGATAAATATCACAAGCCACCAACAATACCTGTCGGCCTTGCTTTTTTAAATGTGTAGCCAGCTTACCAGAAAAAGTGGTTTTACCAGAACCTTGAAGCCCCGAAATCAAAATCACATTGGGATCTCCCTTGAGACTGATATCTTCTTTGGTCCCCCCCATTAACTTGGTCAGTTCTTCTTGTGTGATCTTCACAAGCAACTGCCCCGGGGAAACAGAAATCAACACGTCTCTACCAAGCGCTTCTGTCTTGATCGTATCAGTGACTTCCTTGGCTACCTTATAGTTTACGTCAGCATCGATCAACGCACGCCTGATCTCCTTAACTGTCGTGGCTACGTTGATTTCGGTAATCTTACCGGTACCCTTTAGGGTCTTAAATGCTCTATCTAGTTTATAACTAAGATTATCAAACATGTGCTCTTTCCTTCTATTTTACTGCAAAAATACAATAAATTAATTTCTATCGAAGGACTGCGTTATTTATTCGCCCAATTCTTTTATCTCGGCTTATGAAAGTTGTTTTCCTTGCTACAACAAAAAAATATAATATACCAACATTAAACTCATTTATTTACACATAAAACCTAAAAATACCACGATTACGGTATTTTATTTCTTAAAAATATCCCGTACCTTAGAATTACTGTTTCACTTTTTAAAACCAAGAAGTAAAAACATACTTTACTTTTAATTTTTAATCCTAAGAAGAAAAGCCGTCGGGTAACTTCGACGGCTTTTTACTTTTTCATACCAAATCTCGGATCATACGGAAAAGTAGGTTTAAAAGATAAGAGGAAAGGTTTTTTCGATTTCCTAAAACTAGCCCGTACACTGAAGAGGTGGTCAAAAAGCCCCTTTCATGGGATTTAGGGGTAAATTTTAACTAAATTCCTTCAAAAACAAAGTCTTTGCTCGGACGCCACTAGATATAAATAGCGCTTTATTCCAATACTCAATAAGGAGAAGCAATGTTAAGAAAGTGCGTCGAAAATCCCCCAGATATATTGCTTGATCGATCAGAAGAATTTTCTGTTCAATATTTCAGAAACCACTACGGCATCTTTCAGGCTTTTTGGATCCTTTAGCATGTCCCTGTAGCGATTGGAAGAAGCCTTTTCTTCGGCCACATCCTCTACTTCCTTCAGCAACCGCTCATCGGAATCTATTTCTACTTGGTCATCCAGTTTAACCAATTTTTTACCCTCAGAGGAATGCTCCGCCTGATAAGATCCTTCGTAGTATTGTCTTGCTGGTTTGGGCCGCTCTTGCGCAGGGATTTTTTCTAACACCTCGTTAGTGGTTTTGGGAGTCCTTGGCGCTTTCTCAAGCTGCTTCTGTCCGGATTTCTCCAGGTCAGCTTTTCGTTCATGCTGTTCGTTTCGGATCTCTTTCAGCAACTCTTCAAAAGAAACTGGTTTTCGTGGAGTTTCATCCTCCCCGGACATGTCCATATCTCCCTGTCCTTTGTCCTTTTTCTTCTTGGTCAAAGCCTGAATCACAAAAAACACGATTGTCAGAATAATATATATCAGCGTTCCGTTGTCCACCTTTATTGTTGTTTGATCAAAAGCAAGGTAAGAAAAAAAACCAAAACCATTACTGCGTTCTTATCACCAACTACTAAAAGCCTCTGATCCATAGAATGGGTGATTTTGCAAAGGGCAAACGCGTTTAGTGTTTTGAAGGGAAACACTTTTCGTGTAGGCATAGCTATCATCCGTGCCGCTGGCACTCCTTCGGGACCTGGAGGAGTGCTTAACGTCCTGCGGATGAATCCGCAGGTTACTAAATTCATCGTGCCGCTGGCACTTTGCCCCGATTTGTACATTGGAAACCGCAGTAGCCTAGGGTCAAGTCAACGCTTAAACCCGGATTATGCGTTAGGAATCGTAGTGAGAGCTGAAATTGCAAGAAAATCAGTTAGTTTAGAGGCATTAGCGTAGCACCGCTACGGTTATGCCGAAAACTAAAGTGAAACGGCTGATTTTGAAGCAGTTTAAGGTCGCAACAGATAGGCTAATGCATATTCCGGGTTAAATGACGGGTAAGGCGGTAGTGAATTTTGGGCGAGATCAAGGAGCAAAAAACGCCCCTATCCGTAGCTAAGGAAGTCTTTTTGCAACGTAGAGATAGGCCAAAAGGCACACCGGATTACACGTAGGTTTAGGTTTGGCTTGACACTAGATTGCCGAATGGCGGGATAGGCTGAAAGAATGATTAGTTGATTTGGATCGTACAAGCCGTCGCAGCTATCTGCTCATGTATATGTGGTTGGCTTGGTTGAGGTTAAACCCTAAATAGGCGTTAGCAACTGAGCATCCTGCCTCATCCGCCTTTGGCGGAGGGTCATATAGAAGGTGCAGGTGACAACAAAAAATGATTACACACAAAAGGGTAAGTTCCAGAGGAACGGTAGATATAAATGCAAATAGGAACATCTTTTTAAATCCGTTTGCCCCACTATCACGGCCACTCATTTGCTTATTGCCCTGAACTGATTAATTTTGTTAGTCTTATTCTATTTTAATTGAGCGTACATGCAGCTGACCAAGCTTGAGATCAAAGGTTTTAAAAGTTTTGGGGACAAGGTCACCATTCATTTTGACAAAGGCATTACTGGTATCGTAGGGCCTAATGGCTGTGGCAAGTCCAATGTCGTGGATGCCATCCGGTGGGTGCTGGGTGAACAGAAGACCCGAATGCTACGCTCTGACAAAATGGAAAATGTGATCTTCAACGGCACCAAAAACCGAAAGCCTACCAATATGGCCGAGGTCTCGCTGACATTTGAAAACACTAAAAACCTGCTACCAACGGAGTACACCCACGTAACCATCTCGAGAAGGTACTACCGCTCAGGAGACAGCGAATACCTCCTCAACGGTATCGCCTGCCGCCTCAAAGACATCAACAACCTCTTCATGGACACGGGAATCCAGTCCAACAGCTATGCGATCATCGAACTCAAAATGATCGATGAGCTGCTCAATGACAAGAACAATTCCCGCCGCGACCTTTTTGAGGAGGCTGCGGGGATCTCCAAGTTCAAAACCCGCAAAAAAGAAACCCTCAAAAAACTAGGTGACACGGATGCCGATCTGGACCGCGTGGAAGACCTGCTCTATGAGATTGAGAAAAACCTCAAGTCGCTGGAAAAACAGGCCAAACAAGCTGCCAAGTATTTTGAGATTAAAAAGTCCTATAAAGCCTCCAGTATTGCTCTTGCCAAAAAAAGTGTCAAAACACATACGGACAACCTCATCGGTACCAATGAGAAAATCACCGCCGAAAACGACCGTAAACTCGAACTAAACAACCAAATCACCTCCAGAGAGGCCGAACTGGAAAAGACGAAGTCTGACCTGATCCATAAAGAAAAACTCCTCTCCTCTCGCCAAAAAACCCTCAACGAACATGTCAACAAAATCCGGCAGTTTGAGAGCGAGAAAAAAATCAAAAATGAACGCCTACGCTTTCTGGAAGACCGCGCCGTAAAACTCCGCGAACAAATCGACCAAGACCGTAAGTCCAATGACCGCGCAGGGTTCAGCATCCGTTCACTGGAACAGGAAAAGGAAGTAGCCGAAAAGCTTCTTGCCGAAAAAGAACATACCGTACAGGGACTCAAGGAAGAATACGAGGAGCAAAAATCGGCACATGCCATTCAGCAAGAACGCCAGCGGGTCCTTAGCAAAGACTATGCATCCCGCAAGGACACCATCTACCAGCTCGGCAAAGAACTGGAAATAAAGCAAATACAACTATCCTCACTTAAACAGGAATTGGAAAAAACCGCTTCCGATGACGATAGCCAAGAAGCCAATCTCGCTGAGTTTGAAGAAAAAATCGTAGTACTTAAAGGTGAACTGGATACTAAAACTGAGCAACTTCAAAAAATAAAAGCCAAAGAAGAAGACCAAAACCAGAAAATAGAAGATTCCAACCGCACGATTGAGCTGATTCGCGAAGAAGTCACCCAGCTGGGCAGAAAACTGGACGCCAAGCAAAACGAATTTAACCTGACCAAATCCTTGGTGGAGAACTTGGAGGGCTTTCCAGAGGCTATAAAATTTCTCAAGAAAAAATCCAGCTGGGGAAAGGACACGCCTTTGCTTTCTGATATCCTCACCACTAGTGAAAACTATCGAGTAGCGATCGAAAATTACCTCGAGAGCTATATGAACTATTACGTGGTAGAAACAGAAACCCAAGCTATTGCCGCAGTCAACTTACTGAGTGATGCCGCTAGAGGAAAAGCCAATTTCTTTATCTTGGAGCACTTTGAGCGCTTTAGACCTGCCCAAAACAAGCTTTTTCCCAATGCTATCGCTGCCACGGAAATCATCGAATACGATGAAAAATACAGTAAACTGATCAGCTATATCCTTGATGAAGTCTACATCGTCCGAGGAGAAATCACCGATGTTCCCCCGGACAATGATGCCATTTTCATCACCGAAAGCGGCAAGTTTACCAAACGTAAATTCAGCATTTCAGGTGGATCCGTTGGACTCTTTGAAGGCAAACGGATCGGCAGGGCCAAGAACCTGGAAAAACTGGAAGTGGAAATCAAGGAGCTCAATAAAAAAGTAAGCGCTGCCAGGTCAAACCTTGACAAGAACGTAAGTGACCTGATGAAGCTCAAAGAGGTGTCCTACAAGAAGGATATCGAAACCCTCCAAGGTGAAATCAGCGAAGTCAACCAACAATATATTTCCGTCAAAACCAAAAAGGAGCAGTTGGCAGAAATGCTATCAACCAATGCCAACAAGCGGGAAGATATATTGGAAAAAATCGAAAGCCTCAATGCAGAGGTCGATGACATCGGCCCTAAACTGGAGGAAGCCAAAAGCGGTTTTGATGGCATGGAAGAAGAGCTGGAAATCATCAATGATCAATTGCTCCAAGAGGAGGAAAACCTCACCGTACGATCCAGCAACTATAACCAAGAAAACATCCAATACCACCAACACCTCAACAAGGTCGAAAGTCTGGAACAGGAAATCTCCTTTAAGAAAACGGCATTTGAGAATAGTAAAGAACGGATAGAAAAATCCCAAGGTGAACTCAGCAGTATCGATCAGGAAATCAAAGGCCTCCTGGACAATAACGAAATCAAAGATGATGAACTGATCGAACTGTACACTGAAAAAGAAGGCATCGAAATCGGCGTAACAGAAGCCGAGAAAAATTACTACGCTTCCCGTGGGGATATCGATGAAATGGAAAAAGGCATCCGTGCACTTTCCAAGCAAAAAGAAGGCATCGACACCATCATCATGGAGCTGCAAAATGCCCTAAACGAGGTCAAACTCAAGCTTTCAAGCATGAAAGAAAGACTGAGTGTCGAATTTGAAATCGACCTGGACGCCTTGATGGAGGAAGACCCTGAAGTGGCCGAAGACTATCAAGAAAAATCCACGGATCAGATCCGGGAAGAAGTCAGCAAAGCCAAGCAAAAACTCGAAAAAATCGGCCCCATCAACCCTATGGCCATGGAGGCCTATGATGAGATCAAGGAACGCCATGTCTTCATTACTGGCCAAAAAGAAGACTTGGAGAAGGCCAAAAACTCCCTGATGGACACCATTAAGGAAATAGACACCGTAGCCAAGGAAACCTTCCTGAATGCCTTTGATCAGATCAAAACCAATTTCATAAAAGTATTCCGAAGCCTCTTTACAGCCGAAGATGATTGTGACCTGAAGCTTACCGATCCCGACAATCCGCTGGAAAGTACCATTGAGATCATGGCCAAGCCGAAAGGCAAGCGGCCACTGACCATTAACCAGCTTTCGGGTGGAGAGAAAACCCTTACGGCCACTTCCCTACTCTTTTCCATCTACCTACTGAAGCCTGCGCCATTCTGTATTTTTGACGAAGTGGACGCCCCACTGGATGACGCCAATATCGACAAGTTTAACCAGATCATCCAAAAATTCTCACACGAGTCCCAATTCATCATCGTGACGCACAATAAGCGCACCATGGCCAGCACGGACATCATCTACGGCATCACCATGATCGAAGCCGGTGTATCACGTGTCGTTCCGGTGGATTTGAGGGAGCTGGAGGATATTATTGAGGATTAGTTTTATTGGCAATAAGGAAATTCATAGTCCTTGTTTGCAACAGGGAACATACGAGCGTGGCATTTGCAATGCCCGCATCCTACATCAAAAAGTCAACGTAAACACCAATAGAAAATCCTGCAATTTTCGATAAACAACCAGTTCCAATTTATTTCGTTAATAATTTAATATGAATAAATTGGAATTCATTTACTTACAATCAATTATCAGGTAAAGCAATAAGAAAAAAAATGGAAACGATAACAGTAGATATCCTTAACCCTAAAGCAAAAAGTTTACTTAAAAATTTGGCTGATCTAAATTTGATCAAGATAAATAAAGTAGACAAAAAGTCGGATTTTTCCTCCTTGCTTAAACATTTAAGAAATAATAATCCCCCCCTGTCTCTAGATGAAATCACTGAAGAAATAGAAGTGGTTCGAAAATCCCGTCATGAAAAGTAAGAAAATAGTCCTTGATACTAACTTATGGATTAGTTTTCTGATTTCTAAAGACCTGATCCAACTTGATGAGCTTATCGCTACCCAAAAAATTAAGTTGGTATTTTCTCTTGAGCTTATTGAAGAATTTATTGAGGTAGTAAGTCGGCCAAAATTCAAAAAGTACTTTTCCACGAATGATATCGAAAATATACTGGAGTATTTTGACCAATATGGGCAGATTTTTAAAGTAAAGTCAACCATTAAAGCTTGTCGAGATGAGAAAGATGATTTTTTATTGAACCTTTCAATAGACTCCAAAGCTGATTTTTTAATTACCGGTGATAAAGACTTGCTGTCCCTTGGGAAAATCGAAAAAACGAAGATTATGACGTTTAAAGAATTCACCAACTTCATTTCCTTCAATTATGAAAAAAGCTAAGTTAATGCTAAACTAACCCTTATTTAACCCGGTTTATGCATTAGGAATCGTGATGAGGTTTGAAACTGCAAGAAAATCAGGCTGTTTGGAGATTGAGGCATAGCACCGCTATGGTGAAATCGAAAACAGCAGCGAAGCGACTGATTTTGAAGTAGGTTCATACCGCAATACCTGTGCGCCGTGGCGTAGATAGGCTAATGCATATTCCGGGTTTAACATAAAAAGGCAAAGATGAGCCTCGTTTGCAACGAGGCGCTCAAGAGCGTGGCATTTGCAATGCTCCCATCCAACATCAAAAAATCAACAATCCCTGCTCTCTTAAAATCTCCCAAACTTCAGACTCTACCAATTCTCCAAAGTCCCCCATGGTCGCTTCATAATCTTCCCAAATCACCTGCAGCCGGTTGAGTGGCTGGTCATAGGACACCCTCGCAAGGAGACTCATCACCCACTCCCCAAACTCCAATGGTAACTCCATGGCAAAATCTTCCTTTTTGCCGGAAAAGACCAATTCTACAAAACCATCTTCTTCAGCATCCTGAATATCCGGCTGTGCCCCTATCCAAACGATCCGCAAATGCTTCTTATAAATCAATGGAGGCTCTTCCAGTAATTGCTGCTGGATGTAGTTTTCGGAAACGGTGGTAGAGGGAATTTCAAAATCAAACCATTGGGCCAGGGGCATATCAAAGCCAATTCCATGCATATAATTAAAAAGAGATTTGCGAAGCCCCTCCGAAAAAGCAGCATGGTCCACACCTAGAGGGTCTTCATATTCCACCTCGTTATTGGCAAAGGGAGCCAAACTCAAATCAGTACGGTGAACGCCAAATGCTGCTGGATCCAGACCTACTGGACTATGTGCGGTCATGGCAAAACGATGCCAAAAGCCAGACTGCAATACACCCTCTTCAAAAAGCTGCCGCACCATCTCCAAGGAATCCACAGTCTCTTGGGCAGTCTGCGTAGGATAACCGTACATCAGGTAAGCATGTACCATGATGCCCGCTTGGGTGAGGTGATTGGTCACTTGGGCCACCTGTGCCACAGTCACCCCTTTCTTGATCAACCCCAGCAAACGATCCGAAGCCACTTCCAGCCCACCAGAAATCGCAATGCACCCTGAAGCACGCAAAAGACGGCAGAGATCAGCAGTAAAATTGCTCTCAAAGCGGATATTCGTCCACCAGACCACTACCAGTCCACGCCTCAAAATCTCCAATGCCAAATCCCGCATCAAGGCAGGAGGAGCCGCCTCATCCACAAAGTGAAACCCGTTGGTTCCCGTCTTCGCCATGATCTCTTCGATGCGATCACAAAGCATCGAAGCGGTAATCGGCTCATAACGGCCTATATAATCCAGCGAAATATCACAGAAGGTACATTTGCCCCAGTAGCAACCGTGGGCAAGCGTCAGTTTGTTCCATCGACCATCACTCCATAGACGGTGCATGGGATTGGCCACCTCGATCACCGAAAGATAATCGCCCAAGGGCAAGTCGCCGTAGTCCGGCGTCCCCACTTCCCGCTGCGAGACATCTTTGACAGCAGGATTATCCATCATCTTCACTTCGCCGTCCAAACGCACAAAAGTACGCTTCAGCTCCTCCATTGGTCGCAGGCCATCCAAGTGCTCCAGCAACAAACGTACAGGAGCCTCCCCATCATCAAGCGTGATATAGTCTACATAATCAAATATCCGTGGATCTTTCAGTGTCCGAAGTTCTGTATTCGGATAGCCTCCTCCCATCCAGATTTTAATGTTTGGATGCTGATCTTTAAGGTATTGGCCGCATTTGAGACCACCATATAGATTACCCGGAAAAGGAATAGAAAACGCCACAGACGTGGGCTGAAATTCTTGTATTTTCTCTTCCAGCACATCCAGAAGCATGGAATCGATCAAGGTAATGGGCGTTTCCAAAGCAGCCTCCATCCCATCAAAAGTACTGGCCGACATCCCTAACTGCTCTGCATAACGGCTAAACCCAAAATGAGGATCAATGGCCTCTGTAACCAAGTCACCAAGATCCTCCAAATATAAAGTGGACAAATAGCGGGCCTTGTCCCTTAGTCCCATACTCCCAAAAGCCCAATCCACATCATCCAGCTGCGCAAAACGGCCTGCTTGCGGCAGGAAATTCCCTTCGGAAATATGATAGGCCAATGTAGGGTTTTTGTCCTGCAAAAAATCAATCACCGTATCGATGGTTTGCAAATATGCCTCCTTCATCCTAATGATCCGCTGTACATTTTCTGTGTGCTCCAGACCTTGCTCCTCCACCAAATCAAACACCTGAGACAATCCTTCCTTAGAGAATAACCGCAACATCACCTCCAGCCCCAAATCTGCCTGATGGGAAGTAATATTCAGCGTATTGAGATACCCCTTAAGATAAGCCGTAGCTGGATAAGGGGTGTTGAGTTGGGTAAATGGCGGAGTGATAAATAATACTTTTGTGGCCAAAACGGAGCTGTTTGATATGGGGCAAAGTTAGCAAGAATAGATGGAATATTGCATCATCAAAACCTTAGCAATTCCCATCCACATCACATGCTACTCCATCACCATTTCCGCTAAGATCCTGGACGGAAGGTTTGCTCTCCGCATATTCCTTCCAGGAAGTTGCCAATGCTTGGGAAAAAGTCTCCTTGGGCTGTGCTCCAGACACCCCGTACTTCTCATTCATCACGAAAAAGGGCACACCCCTTACGCCAAGTTGATGGGATTCATAAATATCCTGGGTCACCAAAAGGTCCAAATCACGGGAATCAAGCGCTTCTTTTGACTTATCTGCATCCAGCCCCACTTCCACCGCCAGTCTTACCAACGTTTCCGGGTCAGCTGTATTGGCTCCCTCCGTAAAATAAGCCTTAAACAGTCTTTCCTTCATGGCATCCCCTTTCCCTTCGGACTTGGCAAATTGTAAAAGTCGATGCGCCACGCGTCCATTGGCCACGACCACTTTGTCAAAATCATAGTCAAGGCCTTCCTCTTTTGCCATTTCAGCCACTTGATCGCCAGCCTCCTTGACCTGCTCTACGGTCCACCCTTTGGTCTCTGCCAAATATTCGGCAATACTCTTATCAGGATCGGTTTTCATATCTGGATTAAGCAAAAAGCTCTTCCAAATCACTTCTACCTCATCCTTGTGTGGAAATTCTGCCAAAGCAGCTTCCAGCCTTCGCTTGCCGATATAGCAAAAAGGACACATAATGTCCGACCAAATTTCTATTTTCATCTTACTATTTAATTTTAATACCTAAATCAAATGAAGGAAATTTGAGTTCCCAATTGTTGGTTTCTTTTAGCAATCTTCATCTATAAAAACCCACCAATAACGGATAACTTAGTAACTTAACAACTACCAATCGACACTACCAAGGATAACCAATAACATAATAACCGATAATCCAATAACTAATATGAAGACCAAAGAATGCCCATCATGCGCCATGGAAGTAGACGCCAAAGCCAAAATCTGCCCGATCTGCCAATTTGAATTCCCACAACGGAGCCCCATCATCCAATGGGTGGCAATTTTGTTGGCGATATTGTTTGTTTTGTTGTATGTGCTATAATCACATTGAGCAGTGAACTGATCAACATTAAAAAAACGGATCATTTATTGATTGGCAAAAAATCATAACTCATCTTATTAATCAGCGACTTCTACGTGCCATTTTTCTTCATCAAACACCACCAAAAAGGGAACTCCGAAAAGTCCCCTTTTACCTAAAACTATACATTAAACCATCTCCAAATGCTGCTGAAGGGAATCCTTCACCGCATCTGCTACCAATTGATAGAAAGGCACCGGGTCATTATTGACCTGTACCGCTTCCAGTGCTTTGTAATAAGCCAACCTCGATGTTTGATCACCTTTCAGGTTAGCGATTGTATAGCCATTTCCCACCAGCACCAGATTCATGATCAAACGGCTAGTACGTCCATTCCCATCCACAAATGGATGGATGCTCACCAACCGCTCATGCATCTCTGCAGCTAACAGCACCGGATGTAACACATTCTTTTGCTCCTGATAGTGGACAAAATAATCCTCCATCATCTTATCCACCAGATAAGGCTGAGGAGGGACATGCTCACTGCCTGCAATCCTCACAGGAACGCTACGATACTTCCCGGCATTTTCCCTGTCAATACCTTTCAGAATAAGATAGTGCAGCTCCAATAGCGATCGGTTATAGATATCGGCCTTTTCCCTGATCAACTCCTCTAGGTAATCCACCGCTTCAGAATGATTGATGGCTTCCAGATGCTCCCGCATGGATTTACCACCAATCGTAATCCCTTCATTGACCACCAAATGGGTTTCCTGAAGGGTCAGGGTATTTCCTTCGATCCGGTTACTTTCAAAAGTATAGGCCACATTAAAGTACTCTTTCATCTTTTGCAGCTGAGTGGATCCCAATGGCCGCCTTTGCTGCCATTGTTCTTTAAGCTGGTCGATTTCTTCCAACTTCTCCTGTACACTGGCAGGGATTTTATCCATCACCAGTGCTTTTTCTCCTGCCAAGTATTCCACTCGACTCTCTGCCAAAGTCAAAATTTCTGCTGCTCCCACTTCATACTGCACAAGGTCCAACACTTTTTCTGCCAACCACTGTTTCTTCAGCTCAGCAAAAGACAGTCCATAAGCTTCTGACAAGGCCTTTAAATTGGCGGCTGACGGCATTCGCTTACCTCGCTCAAATTTACTGATCAGCCCAGCATCTACCCCGCTATGCTTTACGGCATCTTTTAGCGTAAAGCCTTTTTTCTCTCTGGCTTCTTGTAAGATCTGTGCTAGGGTTTTCATTTTTGACTATTTTACTTTTGACAAATTTAGTCATTTTACAAGGTTTTTAAAAACTTTCAGCACTTTTTCTCTTCCCCTTTTTACAAACCACTAATTGAAAACCGCTACCTTTAATGTTATCAGGTCAAAAAAAGAATCCGTACAATCATTTGGCAATAAATGAAATAAAATTTCATACATCTAAAAACACAAACTACTCACTCTCCCCAAACTATTGAAAAAGGCCATGCCCCCAAATAATCATCGGCAAAAAATCACATTCGTATAAACGAACAGCTACAATATTGAGAGCCTCACAAAGCAAACTATAACGACAGGGTTGCTTTTATAAAATTTATCAAAAAATATTTTGTATATTTAATTTTTAATTCGAACATTTGTACCGCATTAGAAAATGAGCAACCTAATCAACATAGCAACCTTTAACAGCAAGATGGACGTTCTCTCCATCAACAGTATTGCTATGCCTATTTTTTCGCCTAGGAAAAGCTTCAGGAACCTTTTTAGGGCATAGTCCCTGCTATATTATTTGACGTCCTACGCGGATGTCTGCCTTCAAAATCATAATCAAATTTATTTCTTAGAACATTCAAGAGTCAACAGTTGGCCACACGTTATTGGGGTTTTGTGCCAATCCGAGCTCTACCGATAAAGAC
The DNA here is from genome assembly GCF_003260975.1 of Echinicola strongylocentroti. Taxonomy (NCBI): domain Bacteria; kingdom Pseudomonadati; phylum Bacteroidota; class Cytophagia; order Cytophagales; family Cyclobacteriaceae; genus Echinicola; species Echinicola strongylocentroti. Next base: position 686,608 of record NZ_CP030041.1, read on the forward strand.
CAAAAATGACAAAAAGTCAATTTATCATACAAACTGCGGGCGTTCAGCATTGTAAATACGCAGACACCATCGTGGACGAAATGGCCCTTTCTGCCAAAGCACGCGGTACCGGCATTGCCAAACGCTCTCCCGACTATATCATCCAAAAAATGATGGAAGGCAAAGCCGTAATAGCGCTTTCCAAAGAAGGTGAGTGGGCGGGATTCTGCTACATCGAGGCGTGGGGACACGGTAAATTCGTAGCCAACTCCGGCCTCATCGTATCCCCTAACTTCCGGAAATCCGGCTTGGCCAGGGATATCAAAAAAGCGGTATTCAAACTCAGCCGAACCAAGTTTCCCAATGCCAAAATCTTTGGACTGACCACCGGAGCCGCGGTCATGAAGATCAATTCCGAACTTGGTTATGTACCCGTAAGCTACTCAGACCTTACAGACGACGAAGAATTCTGGAAAGGCTGCCAAAGCTGTGTCAACTATGAAATCTTGAAAAGCAAAAACCGTCAAAACTGCCTCTGCACCGCCATGCTCTACGTCCCCAAAGACCAAAAGAAAAAAGACGTGGCCATGAAAAAGGATTTTGGCAAAAACCTCAACCTGTTCGAACGATTGGTGCGCATGAAGCGCGCGGTATTTACAGGTATAAAAAAAAAGACAATAAAGACCTTTGAATTAATATAAACTACACACATGAAAAAAGTTGTTTTAGCATACAGCGGTGGTTTGGACACTACTTTTTGCGCCATTCACCTATCCCAAGAAAAAGGCTATGAAGTACATGCCGTTTTGGTCAATACCGGCGGATTCAGTGAAGAAGAGCTAAAAACCACCGAAAAAAGAGCAGGTAAATTGGGCATCGCCTCTTTTGAGGTATTGGACGTCACCCAGACGTACTATAATGAAGTGATCAAATACCTGATCTTTGGCAACGTGCTAAAAAACCAGACATACCCCCTTTCTGTAAGTGCAGAAAGAATCCTTCAAGCCAAAGCCTTGGCCGAGTATGCCAAAAAGATAGGCGCTAAGTCCATTGCGCATGGTAGTACCGGAGCAGGAAATGACCAAGTCCGTTTTGACATGATCTTCCAGACGATCCTGCCAGAGGCAGAAATCATCACTCCTATCCGTGACCTCAAGCTCAGCCGTGAAGCGGAGATCGAGTACCTGAAAAAGCACGGAGTGGAAATGAATTTCGAAAAGGCAAAGTACTCCATCAACAAAGGCATCTGGGGTACTTCTGTGGGGGGCAAGGAAACGCTTACTTCTGGAGACACACTCCCTGAAGAGGCTTACCCTACCCAACTGACCAAGGAAGAACCAACCAAAATCACCCTTCAATTTGAAGCGGGAGAATTGGCGAGAGTGAATGGTGACAAATTCGACAATCCTGTTGATGCCATTCTAAAAGTGCAGGAGCTGGCAGACCCTTATGCCATTGGCCGTGATATTCACGTGGGAGACACCATTATCGGCATCAAAGGCCGTGTGGGATTTGAAGCAGCAGCCCCTTTGATCATCATCAAAGCACACCAACTACTGGAAAAACATACCCTCACCAAATGGCAGACCTTCTGGAAAAACCAACTGTCCGAGTTTTACGGCAACCATCTTCATGAAGGACATTACCTGGATCCAGTAATGAGAAACCTGGAGGCTTTCCTGGCCGACACGCAACAGTTCGTTACCGGCGAGGTCAAAGTAGCCCTGAAACCCTACCAATTCCAATTGATTGGCATCGATTCTCCGCACGACTTGATGTCGGCTAAATTTGGTAGTTATGGAGAAATGAACAAAGGCTATACTGCCGAGGATGTCAAAGGCTTTACCAAAATCCTAGGCAACCAAACCGCCATTTTCCACAAAGTGAACCAAACCTTAGACAATGACTAAAATAAAAACGGCCGTCATCGGCGCTGCTGGATATACAGGAGGTGAATTACTGAGAATTTTGGTACACCACCCCAATTGTGAACTGGTGTACATCCACAGCAACAGCCAAAAAGGCAAAAAAATAGATGCAGTACACCCGGACCTTATCGGTGATTCCGATTTGGTCTTCACGGATGAAGTGAGCACCGAGGGACTGGACACTGTTTTCTTGGGATTGCCCCATGGGCAGGCCAAGTCTTTTCTGGAAGAACACAAATTTGATGACAACACCGTCATCATTGACCTGAGCACTGACTTCCGTGACGAATCAAATGGTTTCCTGTACGGCCTGCCTGAAGTAAATGCATCCAAAACCAAAGGAGCTAAGCGCATCGCTAACCCGGGCTGCTTTGCCACTGGAATCCAGTTGGCCCTGGCTCCTGCCATCGCCACTGGACTGGCCAAAAACGATATTCACATCACAGGTATCACCGGAAGTACAGGGGCAGGAAAAAAACTGAGCGAGACCACCCATTTCAGTCAACGAAACCAAAATGTATCGGTGTACAAGCTCTTTACGCACCAACACCTCAAAGAAATCAACCAAACTTTCGGGCAATTGCAAGCAGACTTTGATCAAAACCTGTTGTTTGTTCCCTACAGAGGTAATTTCGCCAGAGGAATTTGGGTGACGGCCTACTTCCCCTTTGATGGATCACTGGATGACGCCTATAAAGCCTACCATGACTTCTATGCTGAAGCGGCATTTACCCATGTATCGGAAAAAGACATTGACCTAAAACAGGTAGTAAGCACCAATAAATGCATTGTCCACTTGAAAAAAGAGGCAGGACAACTGGTGATCTATTCCGCCATTGACAATTTACTGAAAGGAGCATCCGGCCAGGCCGTCCAAAACTACAACCTTGCCTTTGGGCTGGACGAAAAAGAAGGTCTCAGGCTCAAAAGCGTCGCTTTCTAAGCAACCTGCCTTGCTATCATTTATCAAAGCGGGCAGTGGACAATGGTCTGCCCGCTGTTGACCATTAACTAAAAAAAACAATAACTTCACACCCTAACGCATGAAACCATTTGACGTATATCCCCTGATCAATGTCACTCCCGTAAAAGCTTCCGGCAGTAAAATCTGGGATGAACAGGGCACTGAATATTTAGATTTATACGGTGGCCATGCTGTGATCAGCATTGGACATAGCCATCCCCATTATACCAAACGGATCAAAGAACAGTTGGACAATATTGCCTTTTATTCCAACTCCGTTCAGATTCCGATCCAAAAGGAATTGGCCAATAAACTGGGAGCACTTTCCGGCTATGCCGATTACGACCTTTTCCTCTGCAATTCCGGCGCAGAAGCCAATGAAAACGCCCTAAAACTGGCATCGTTCGAAACCGGTAAAAAAGGTTTCATTGCCTTTACCAAAGGATTCCATGGCAGGACTTCTGGAGCGGTAGCCCTCACCGACAATCCCAAGATCATTGCCCCATTCAATGAGCACGAAAATGTGCACATCCTGCCTTTCAATGAGCTGGAAGCAGTGGAAAAACAGTTGGCAGCAGGATCCATTGCCGGTGTGATCGTAGAAGGCATTCAGGGAGTTGGTGGCATCCAAGTGCCTGACCCTGATTTCATGCTGGGGCTTTCCAAATTGACCAAACAATACGGTGCCAAACTGATCCTCGACGAGGTCCAATCCGGCTATGCCCGCACCGGAAAGTTCTTTGCCCATCAATGGGTCGAAAGCCTAAAACCTGACTTGATCACTGTAGCCAAAGGGATGGGCAATGGATTTCCTATCGGTGGTGTGCTGATCAGTCCTGAATTCAAAGCTTCACATGGCTTGCTGGGAACCACCTTTGGAGGGAATCACTTAGCGTGTGCGGCTGCTCTGGCGGTGCTTGAAGTCATCGAAGAAGAAAACTTGATCGCCGCAGCAGCAGAAAATGGAAAAGCCATCATGGCGGCATTGGAAAAAGTAGCAGGCGTAACAGAAGTACGAGGCAAAGGCTTAATGATCGGTTTTGATCTGGCATCAGAAGCGGCTCCTGTCCGCTCAGCACTGATTCATAAGCATAAAATCTTCACAGGAAGCTCCGGAGGCAAACACACTATTCGCCTGCTCCCGCCGCTGAATATTGAACCAAAAGCCTTAACTTTATTCGTGGAGAAACTAGAAGAAGTACTGAAAATAAAACAGGCTTAACTTCACCAACTCACTCAACATAAAATATAAGGTGATTTCTTTGAATGTGTCACCAGTTAAAAGAATAGGGAAAACACAGCAAAACCGAAAAGACCAAGTGAAAGCAGTCCGTGAGGTTTTGCTAGAAAACAAAAAAGTATGAAGTACTATACCCAATTTGAAAATAAATCCATTGCCGATCTGCTTATTCAAAAAGCCTTGCAATATAAAAAAGCGCCACTTTCGGATAGTAACCTGGGCAAGGGAAAGCGAATTGGATTGTTATTTCTAAACCCTAGCCTCAGAACGCGCGTCAGTACCCAAATTGCCGCATCAAACCTAGGTATGGAATCCATTGTCCTGAATATGGACAAGGAAAGCTGGGCACTGGAAATGGAAGATGGAGTAATCATGAACCAAGGCAAAGCGGAACACATCAAAGATGCCGCAGGTGTATTGGGAAGCTATTTTGACATCTTGGCATTGCGTGCATTCCCTTCGCTTACCAATAAAGATGAAGACAGTGAGGATTTCATTCTACATCAATTTGCAAAGCACAGTGGCTTGCCCTTGATCAGTTTGGAAAGCGCCATCCGTCACCCTTTACAGAGCTTGGCTGACATGGTCACTATCCAAGAACTCAAACAAAAGGAAAAGCCCAAAGTAGTCCTCACTTGGGCGCCGCACATCAAAGCCATTCCCCACGCAGTGGCCAATTCCTTTGCGGAATGGTCCATTGGATGTGGACACGATGTGACCATCACCCATCCTGAAGGGTATGAGCTCGATGAGCGCTTCACCAACGGTGCCAAAATCGAACACGACCAAGACAGAGCACTGGCCGATGCGGATTTTGTCTATGTAAAAAACTGGAGTGCCTTCAACGAATATGGCAAAATCCTTTGTACTGACGAATCCTGGATGCTCAATGAACAAAAACTTGCGCAGGCTCCAAACGCCAAAGTCATGCACTGCCTACCAGTGAGGAGAAATGTAGAGCTTTCGGATGAAATCCTTGATGGGCCCCGGAGCCTTGTCCAGCACCAAGCCCACAACAGGATCTTTGCTGCACAGGCAGCCCTAAGTGAACTTTTGAAATAACCCTACGACCACAACAACCTATTGACCCATTATGAAAATAAGCATTGTCAAAATCGGTGGTAACGTCATCGATGATCCTGCAAAACTACATGAGTTTCTGACGCTATTTGCCAGACTGGAAGGAAAAAAAATACTTGTCCATGGCGGCGGTGTAATGGCTTCCAAATTTGGCCAGCAATTGGGGATTGAACCCAAAATGGTAGACGGGAGACGCATCACGGATGAAGCGACCCTAGACGTCGTCACCATGGTTTATGCAGGAATGATCAATAAGAAAATCGTGGCCAAACTCCAGCACTTGGAGCAAAATGCCATGGGCTTCACTGGAGCTGATGGCAACCTTATCCGCTCAGTGAAACGCCCTGTATTGGATATTGACTATGGGTTTGTGGGTGATGTAAAAGAAATCGACACGGAGTTACTGGATGTGCTATTGAAAAATAATATAGTCCCTGTTTTTTCCGCCATTACACATGATCGAAAAGGCAATCTCCTCAACACCAATGCAGACACCATCGCCTCCGAAATAGCCACATCCATGGCGGTAAAACATACGGTAAGGCTGTATTTTTGCTTCAATAAAGCCGGTGTACTGATTGATGAAAACAATGATGATTCGCTGGTCCCCAAAATCAACGAGGACATTTATGATGAACTCAAAAGAGATAATGTCATCCACAGCGGCATGATTCCTAAGCTGGACAATGCCTTCAGTGCCCTTCATAAAGGCGTGAGCAATGTGTGGCTGGGCAAAGCAGAAAACCTGATCCTAGCCTCCAAAGGCAAGAAATCAGGCACCGACATCGAAAGACACCGGTATGATCTTTATTGATCACCTTATATTAAGTTAAACAAATCCCCAATACCTTTCAAGTTTTAGATTGCTAGAAGGTATTGGCCCTAAAACTATCCACGGTTTCATGCAGCAGTTAAAGGAGGAAGCCAAACAACTTCTACAACAACTAATAGCGACCCCTTCCCTAAGTCGGGAAGAAGAAAACACCGCTCAGGTGCTGGCAGATTACCTGACCAAAAAAGGCGTACAGGTGAAGCGCTCACAAAACAATGTGTGGGCGACCAACAAGCATTTTGACCCTAAACTGCCCACTGTCCTCCTTAATTCCCACCATGATACTGTAAAGCCCAACAACGGCTACACCAAAGACCCGTTCAAGGCCATTGTGGAAGACGGCAAACTCTACGGACTGGGCAGCAATGACGCTGGTGGATGCCTTGTCAGCCTTATCGCTGTTTTTGTCCATTTCTATGACCGCAAACTTCCTTTTAACCTGATTTTGGCAGCTACTGCGGAGGAAGAAGTAAGTGGAAAAAATGGCATTGCCTCGCTACTGGGAGAATTTCCTACCATAGCGCTGGCCATCGTCGGAGAACCGACATTGCTCGATGTGGCCGTTGCTGAAAAAGGGCTGATGGTCATCGATGCCACCGTGACGGGAAAAGCCGGCCATGCCGCCAGAGATGAAGGCATCAATGCACTTTATGAAGCACTTCCCGACCTCAATGCACTTAAAGATTATACTTTCAAAAAAGTATCCGATTACCTGGGCGAAAGTAAAGTTTCGGCCACTATCATTCAGGCAGGATCACAGCACAATGTCGTTCCCGACAAATGCGTCTATACACTGGATGTCAGGGTCACGGACAGCTATACGCTTCAGGAGGCCTTGGATGAACTCCAGGAATTCCTCAAAGCCGACCTCCAACCAAGATCCATGCGGCTCAACTCTTCGGCATTGCCAAAAGATCACCGCATCTGGGAAGTGATCGACCAATTATCACTCAAATGCTATGGCAGCCCCACCCTATCTGATCAGGCATTGATCCCCTACCCCTCGATCAAAATCGGCCCCGGTGATTCTGCCCGTTCACATACACCGGACGAATTCATCCATTTGGAAGAAATAGACCAAGGAATCGAACGGTATGTGGCTATTTTAGATGCATATGCGAACTTGAAATAAAACACCAGGTGGTCAACGGAAGTTTGGTGGTCGGTGACCAAATAAATAGTGATCAGTAATCAGTGGTTAGTGATTAATGAACAGTGGTTGTTCTACTTACAGCTTAAAATGAAATCAAATTATATTCTTTATATTCATTTATGGAATACGTGAAAGCTTAAAAACCATTAAGAGAATTGACATGGAATATATTTAAGAAATCAATCGACAAAATGCTATGATGACTAAATCAGCATCATTCTGTAGTTAACAGCAAAATGAAATGGGACTGAATGGCGACCGATGAATACTGACCATCCCAAAAGGAAAAGATTGAAACAGCAGTTTTCGAATAAAATAACATTAACGACAAAAATCCCCCAATGAAACTTTGGCAAAAAAACACCACCAGCACCAAGGAAGTAGAACAGTTCACCATTGGACGTGATCCCGAATTTGACATCGTGCTGGCACCTTTTGATGTATTGGGTTCTTTGGCGCATGCCACGATGCTCGAAAGCATCAACCTGCTTACCAAAGAAGAGCTGACGACCCTTAGAAAAGGACTAAAGGAAATCTATCAGGAAATCCAGGAAGGTACTTTTAAAATTGACCCGGGGGTCGAAGATGTCCATTCACAAGTGGAGTTTTTACTGACAGAGCGCTATGGTGACGTGGGCAAAAAACTGCACAGTGGCCGGTCTAGAAACGACCAAGTAGCTGTGGACCTGAAATTGTACTACCGTGCGGTCATCCAAGAGGTACTGGAAGATGCCAAGTCACTCTTTGACCTACTGATCAGTTTAGCGGAGAAGCATAAAAATGACCTCATGCCGGGCTATACCCACACACAGTTGGCCATGCCGTCCTCTTTTGGGCTGTGGTTTGGTGCCATGGCAGAGTCACTGGCAGAAGACCTGGAACTCTGGCTGGCGGCTTACAATCTCGCTGACAGAAACCCGCTAGGTTCTGCAGCAGGCTATGGTTCATCGTTTCCATTGAACAGGACCATGACCACCCAGCTACTTGGCTTCAAGGACATGCACTTTAATGTCATCAATGCCCAGAATAACCGCGGCAAGACAGAAAAATCCATTGCCTTCGCCATGGCAGGGATGGCAGGTACGCTGAACAGGCTTTCGGCAGACATCATCATTTTTATGAACCAGCATTTTGGTTTTGTAAAATTTCCTGACAACCTCACCACGGGATCCAGCATCATGCCGCATAAAAAGAACCCTGATGTCTTCGAGCTGATCCGTGCCAAGGCCAATCAGATCCAAAGTGGCCCCCAAAACCTGATGATGCAGATGACCAATACCACCACAGGCTATCACCGTGACCTGCAACTACTGAAAGAAACGACCTTTCCGGATTTCGAAAAACTCAAAGACTGTCTGCAGATCACCAAGTTTATGCTGGAGCATGTCGAGATCAAATCAGGCATTCTGGATGATAAATTCTACAAACACCTCTTCAGCGTAGAAGTGGTCAATGAACTGGTTTTGCAAGGCATGCCCTTCCGTGACGCTTATAAAAAAGTAGGCCTCGACATCGAAAGTGATGATTTCTCACCACACCACGCTGTCAATCACAGTCATGAAGGAAGCATCGGACAGCTGTGCCTTGACGAAATCAAAGAAAAAATGGAAACATCTTTGGCGAAATTTGACTTTAGTGCCATCGAAGCGAGTTATCAGGAATTACTGGAAGCATAACCAATGGGATTGGAGCGGAGCAAGTTAATCAGCCTCCGCTTCGCTCAGCCTACGGTCTTCTTTACTTCATCGCTACTCGCGGATTACAAATTTCCCTTATCCGACATCCAGATCACATAGCTGGATGGGCAATAGTTATCTTTGCTCTTTCTTTTTATCTCTTTACACTGATCTTGCTACTAAATAACCACTTTCCATTGCCATCTTTATCCAAAATTCGTTATTTTGAGTTTTAAAACATTTTTGCCAAGTGCCGTACAAGGAAAGAGAAATAGAAAAGAAATACTACTCCATTGGTGAAGTAGCCGAAAAATTTAACGTAGCCACCTCGCTGATCCGTTATTGGGAAGGGGAGTTTGATATCATCAAGCCCAAAAAAGACAAAAAAGGCAATAGGAGGTTTACCAAAGAAGACATCGAAAAGATCGGCCTGATTTTTCACTTGGTAAAGGAAAAAGGCTATACGCTCCAAGGCGCCCAGGAAATCATTAAAAAAGACCAATACGAGGTTTCTGACAAAGCAGGAATGGTCAACCGCCTAAAAGAAATCAGGGATTTTTTGTCAGAAATCCGAAACAACATCCATGCAGAAGACAACTCATGAAACACTACTTTACACCATTGCATTAAGTCTGATTCCCAAATTGGGACCTTACGCCTTCAAGAACATCGTCAGTTATTGTGGGGCAGCAGCTAATTTTTTTACCATGCCAAAGGGACGGGCCGCAAAAATCCCTGGAATTGGCAGCAAGCTACTGGCTATCCGAAACCAAAAAGACACCTACCTAAAACAGGCCGAAAAAGTATTGGAGGATTGTGAAAAACACCAGATTACGATCCATACTTACCTTGACCCTTCCTATCCAAGCAGGCTGAAATCCTTCATGGATGCTCCTGTCCTACTATTTACAAAAGGGAGTATTGACCTCAATCCCAAAAGAAGCATCGGCATTGTGGGCACGCGGAATGCTTCTGATTATGGAAAAAACACCACCCGAAAGATCGTCGAAGGGCTGGCTCCTTTTCAGCCAACGGTCATCAGTGGCCTAGCTTATGGCATCGACATCACCTCACACAGGGCAGCATTGGAATTTGAACTCCCTACCATTGCGGTACTGGGCAATTCACTGGAAAGCCTCTACCCTGCCGCCCACAGAAGTACTGCTGAAAGCATGTCGGAAAACGGAGGAGGATTGATTTCAGAATATGCCGTTGGCACCGCAGTACATCCAAGTAATTTCCCCGCTCGAAACCGGATCATCGCTGCGCTATCAGATGCCCTGATCGTGGTGGAAGCTGCCAAAAAAGGTGGTGCGCTGATTACAGCAGAAATTGCCTACAGCTATAACCGGGAAGTTTTTGCCGTACCCGGAAACCTCCAAAACACCTACAGCGAAGGATGTAATAACCTGATCCGATCGATGAAATCCAGCATCTATACTGGTCCTCGCGACATCCAAGAAGCATTATCTTGGACCACCAGTGAAGAAAATGCTTCCCAAATTGCCAAAAGCAACATTGACCTCGATCAATATACAGAACAGGAACAGCACATACTCCGCATCCTTCTGGAAAAGAATCCTTTGGAAATCGACCAACTGAGCTGGCAAAGCCAACTTCCGGTCTCCCAAGTGGCTTCTCTCTTGCTCAACCTGGAATTTCAAGGTGTCGTCAAAGCACTTCCTGGCAAGAAATACCAGCTAGTTTAAAATCGGAATATCCATTAGCCTATCTATTTCGACTTGATCCGTCGCGGCGGACGCTTCCATAAACCGGGCAATGTCGTTTAGTTAAGAAGATTTTCCAATACGGATCGTCCATTGAGAGAATTATGGTTTTAATCCATGGCCTTTTTAAACATGTATAAAATGGATCCGCCTTGCAGGTATTGGGCGTTAAGAAATTAAAAAGTGGGCGGGCAAAATGGCAGGCTTGTTTGACGAAATGCTGCCCAAAAAGAATGTTGGCTGCTAAAAAGGAGGAGTTTGCCTGCATGAGGGGAGGTTATAATTTTAGGCCAATAGATGCACAGCGGCGGGGTTTTTTGGTTACTTTTTTGACCTGCAGCAAAAAAGTAACAAAGGTAAAGAGATGAAAACTATCTTGGGATTTAGCAAGAAAAATAATTAAACCAATATTTCCAGACACATACTAACTAAACAACATTGATAAACCGGATTAAAATCGGAAAATGCTAAGATTACAAAAAATCCGGTTATCCGTGAACAACCTTACTGGAAAACAAAATTAGCCAGCTTCATAGCCTCTCCAAACTCCTCTTTGTTCAGCCCAAAGTCTCCGTGGTTTTTCTCCAACACACCTATCAGCGTTTCCGTGGCCACATTGCCTACCAGCTCATCATTGGCCATCGGACATCCACCAAATCCTTTGATCGCTCCATCAAACCTTTTGCACCCTCCCCTGAGCCCCGCTTCTACTTTCGCGGCTATGCCTTCAGGTCTGCTGTGAAAATGGGCGCCAAATTCAATATGCGGAAAGGCTTCGATATTGGTCGTAAAAATCTTTTCAATCATGGTAGGCTCAGCCACTCCAATGGTATCGGACAAAGCGATGATCTTAACGCCACGTTCATCGAGTTTACCGACAAATTGGGCGACAATATCAGCAGAAAAGGGCTCCCCGTATGGATTTCCAAATCCCATGCTTAAATAGGTCACCAATGTCTTCCCCTTCACCTCACACATATTTTGAAGGTTTTCGACCAGCTCAAGTGCCTCGGTTATGCTCTTGTTGGTATTCCGCTGCTGAAAAGTCTCTGATATGGACAATGGGAAGCCCAAGTAATCGATCTCTTCAAATTGCATGGCATCTTGCGCACCACGGACATTGGCCACGATGGCCAGCAGTTTGGACTTCGAATGGAACAAATCCAGCAGGTCGAGTACTTCGGCGGTGTCGCGCATCTGCGGCACGGCCTTAGGACTCACAAAACTCCCAAAATCCACCGTGTCAAATCCTACTTCCAACAGCTGATTGATATAAGCTGCCTTGATGGCCGTATCGATAAATTCCGCACGTCCCTGCATAGCATCCCTGGGGCATTCGATGATTTTCATGATTGTAAATTAATGCGTTGATGACAGATCGAAGGTATAAAATTTATCTAACTATCCGGGACTTACTTTTAACCAATGTGGACGGTTTTTGAGTAACCACATTGGAGGGCACAATAGGGATGATTCACCGAATCAGCTCAGCGGAATTATCAGTGTTATAGTCTGGTATTAAGGGTAGGCCACAAAGGCTCTAAGGTCCTATGTTTTTTTTGAAATAGAGGTTCCAACTGCTTGACACCTCACATCCTAGTGTTTCGATAGCTGTGCTGTGGAACCACTAGCAGTGATTTTTTAACTCAAACTTGGTTCTTTCGGACTTGATTTGATATTGCCCACAAAAGGAAGATAGCTAACGTTATTTCTCCTACACTAAAACAATGAGATTATTTTTGATACTTACCATGGGCGTTGCCTAGAGCTAAGAATGTTGCGCCCTTTCAGGGCTTATTTTATGCTTGGCTTTTCCAGTTTTTGATTATACGCTTTCTTGTCAGTAGTTTTTATTTCTCGCGGAACGCACAGAAAACCTAAAATGAAACAACGCCTTTCCGTGATTTCTGTGAGGACCTATTTCATATCTCTGTGATTACTGGTATCATTGCGGATATACATAAAAACTAAAAAAGCTATGAAACAACGTCTCATAGCCTTAGTCAATTAATAATAAACCCATAAGTTAAATTTCGGACGTTGTCTCTGAGCAGTAAAGAAGTACTTCAACTACTTTCATCTTCACTACAACTCAAATATTAGACGCCAATCCCAACGCCCTTACATCCAACTAAGTTAATTATCCAAATTTATAATAAATACCCATACCAATCTTTAGTTATTAAAAATATTTTATACTTCAATATAAGATTTTTAAAAAAATTAAATAATTAGAAATAAGAAAAGTAATATACCGAAGCCTCTTACTCAAAATTTGGAGCTACATTCCGTTATCATTCAAGCATAAATCAAACAAAGATAAAATTGCCCAGATACAGGTACTGAACACCACATAACATCTCGCTCATTTTCCTTATTAGAAATCGCTATTAATTTTTAATTTGCATATCGTTTTGATATAGCGCTAACCAAACCAGCAAGCATGCAAGTCAACTTTAAGCAGCAAATTCTGCCGCACCTTTTAGGAATCGTTTCTTTTTATGTCCTGATCGTAATGTACTTCTCTCCGATCGTATTTGACGGAAAGATGATCTTCCAAAATGACATCCTCCAATGGGAAGGCTCCGCAAAGGAAATGATTGACTTCAGGGAGGAAACAGGCGAAGAAGGATTATGGACCAATAGCATGTTTGGCGGAATGCCGGCCTATCTGGTCAACACCGAATACCCTGGTGATATTTCCAGAGCGGTGATCAGCACGTTGACTTTAGGGCTTCCCCACCCCATCAATGGACTATTCTTTGGCATGGTCAGCATGTACATTCTACTACTGACGTTTCGGGTAAGGTCGGAGATTTCGGTCATGGGTGCTTGGGCATTTGCTTTTAATACCTTCCACATGCTCAGTCTGGAAGCAGGTCACAATGCCAAAATATGGGCCATTTGCCTCGTCCCGTTGATCTTGGCAGGGATAAACATGGCCTTTAACGGAAAAAAACTCTTAGGTGTCGCCATTACGGCCGTGGCCTTGATGCTGCAGATCCGCTTCAATCACCTCCAGATCACCTACTACACCTTGATCGTCGTCCTGATCTATGCCATTGGCCAATTAACGTATTATATCAAAGAGAAAAGATTGCCGGAATTTGGCAAAATCGCCGGAATCCTCATTATCGGCGGATTGATTGCTGTGGGAGCGAATGCCAATAGACTTATCTCTGTGCTGGAATACGGGAAATACTCCATACGAGGTGAAAAGCTTCTGGAATCCGCAGGAGACAATGAAGCAGGGTTGAGCAAGGAATATGCCTTTAGCTGGTCGCAAGGCAAATTGGAATCCCTCACCCTCTTGGTGCCCAACTTCTCCGGTGGTGCCAGCCAGGAAGGGATCGGGGCCGATTCCAATGCCGCTGAAGCACTCAGACAAAACGGCGTCTCTGGTGCGCAATTGTCCAATTTCCTTCAAGGAGCTCCTACCTATTGGGGTGACCAGCCCTTTACCGGAGGTCCTATTTACGGTAGTGTCATCATGGCATTTCTCTTTGTAATTGGTATTATTTACGCTCCCAAACGGTTTAGGAATATCTTTGTGGTAATCACCGTGCTATCACTTATGCTGGCTTGGGGCAATAACCTTGCTTGGTTTAACTACACCTTATTCGACATACTTCCCGGCTACAATAAATTCAGGGCGGTTTCCATGGCGCTTGGGATCACCTTGTTTGCAGTGCCTGTTTTAGGATGTATTGGCTTGGAACATTTATACGCAGACCGCAACCAACAAAAGAAAACCAAAGCCCTATTGCTTTCCGTTGCCATCGTGGGTGGATTTGTTTTGTTATTGATCCTATTGGCTGGAGTTTTTGGATTCAAAGGTGCCGCAGACGCCAGCTTCCCTAGCTGGCTGACAGATGCCCTGCGTGAAGATCGCAAAGCTATGCTGCGTAATGATGCCCTTAGAAGCTTAGCTTTTATCCTTCCCAGTGCCTTGCTGATCTTCTTTGCTATCAAAGGCAAAGTCAACTATCTCTATGCTACCTTGGGAATTGCCATTTTGGTCGTCGCAGATGTATGGACAATCAACAAACGCTACCTGAATGATGACTCTCTGAAAAAAAGCCCAAGTGAAAGTTATTTTGCCCCTACTCCTGCCGACAAAAAAATCATGCAGGATGACGGCTACTTCAGGGTGCTCAACCTCCAGAACACTTTCAAAGAAGCCAGAACAAGTTACCGCTTCCAAAGCATCGGAGGTTACCATGGTGCCAAAATGAGACGTTACCAAGACCTGATCGAAAGGGTACTACAAACAGAAATTTCCGGCTTTGTAAAGAAAGCCCAAGAAGGCAATTTTGACTATGCCAATCTCCCTGCACTCAACATGCTCAACACCAAATACATTCTGGCTGGCAATAGCGAAAAGGCAGTTTTCAAAAACCCAGAAGCCAATGGACCGGCATGGTTTCCCCAAGAAATCGTAGCAGTAGGTAGCAATGATGAGGAAATAAGTGAAATCCCGCAAATCAACACCAAATCCCAAGCCACGGTCAATACCAACGAATTCGAGGCGGAAGCTGGTGCAGGAACGGTTTCTATCAAAAACCACCAACCCAACAAGTTGGAGTACACCGTCAATGCATCCAAAGCGGGGCTAGTGGTATTTTCCGAAATCTATTATCCAGAAGGATGGACAGCCACCATCAATGGTGAAAAAACAGAAATAATACGTACCAATTACCTATTAAGAGGACTGTTAGTGCCAAAAGGTCAGTCGGAGGTGTCATTTAAATTTGAACCAACCAGCTATTATCGTGGTTCTTTTATTGCGGTTTCATGCCAATATTTTATTATATTACTCTTGATTGTTAGTCTTGTTTTACCGTTTACCAAATTCGCTAACTATGGAAGAAAAGGATAAATACATCAGTTTTTATGATCAATTTTCTACTGATTCCCGAAAAAAGGAAGTCAGTGCACTGAACGTATATATTCTGGAAAAACTAGTGGCAGAAGGGCTTAAATCCAACCACAAGATCGTCGAAGGAGGCTGTGGGCTAGGTGAACTGAGTCATTTGCTGGCCAATAAGGCCAAAAGCGGTAAAGTCCTCGGGGTAGACATCAACGAAGACACCGTCCAACGTGCATCAGAACTTTGGAAAAAACAAAAGAACCTGTCTTTTGTAAAAGCTGAGATGAAGGCTTTTGAAAACCGGGGGGAAACGTACGACTTCTTCGTCCTCACCGACATCCTACAGCAAGTATCGACGGATAAACATTTGCGTCTCATCGAAGCCGTAAGGAGGCATTCCCATGAAGACACCACGGTTTTTATCCATCTACCGACACCTCGGTTTTCTGAATGGCGTGCACACAATGATCCCGAAAGTCTCCAGTTTATCGAACCTTCTGTGAACATAGCTGGACTCGTCGAAAGCCTCACGTTGAACGATTTTTACCTTGAAAAAGCGGTTTCTTACAGTGTCTTTTACGAAGAAAACGATTACCAGTATTTTATTTTCAAGCCACTTACAAGAATCGCTGCTCCTACTCCAAAGAAAAAGTGGGCAAACCTCAAAGAAAAATTGCCAACCAACTTATTGGGCTTGCTATAGTAAGCCCGCTCCAGCCATGCTAGACTACTGTGTCATTATTCCTGCGCACAACGAAGCGCAGTATATATCCTATTTGCTTGATTCCCTTACCAAGCAGTCACTCCTCCCCAGGCAAGCAGTCATCGTTAACGATAATTCCACAGATCAAACAGCGAGTATCATCGACCGATATGCGAATGACTTCCCTTGGATCACCAAGGTCAATAGCCAGACGGAAGCTTCCCGCCTACCGGGCAGCAAAGTAGTGGCGGCTTTCGAAAAGGGAATGGAGGAGATCAACCAGCCATTTGATTTTATAGTAAAGTTGGATGCTGACCTTATTCTTCCGTTGGATTATTTCGAAAAGATCTCAGGTTTTTTTCAAACCAGCCCCAATGCAGGCATCATTGGAGGATTCGCTTATGAAAAGGAAGGTGATCAATGGAAGCTCAACCACCCCATGGGCAACGACCATGTCAGAGGAGCATTCAAGGCTTATCGTAAAGCGTGTTTTGATAAAATGAATGGATTGCGATGCTCGATTGGCTGGGACACCATGGATGAGCTTTTGGCACGCTATCATGGGTTTGAAGTAATTACTGTTCCAGAGCTGAAAGTCAAGCACCTCCGCCCTACGGGCTCTTCCTATTCCAAAAAAGCTAAATATATGCAAGGGCAGGCCATGTACAAGATGCGCTATGGATTTGGCATCGCTTTCTTATCCATGGCAAAGGTCAGCTGGAAACAACAAAAACCGCGGTACCTCTGGGACAGCATGATAGGATACATCACTTCGTTTTTTGATAAGACCGAAAGGGCTGTCACTAAAGACGAAGGCAAATTTATTCGTTCTTATAGATGGAAAAACATCTTTCAAAAGATCAGCGGTAAATAACCCGATTTTTTATAAGTTTGACCACCAAAAGCAAACGGTTCCTAATCAAGCATGGCAAATCCCATCATCGAACAACTAAAAATAGCCCAACAAAAAAGTATCCTTCCCAATACCAACTGGCAACGAGACAAAAGTGCCGGGCTGGAATACTTCCGCTACAGGCTTTGTCGCCCACTGATAAAGGGGGTGTTTTATACCTACAGATGGTGGAATAAACCCAGCCCTTGGTTTGCTCCTTCCGCTGTCAACTTTCTGAAAAAATGGCTGGAACCGGAAATGGTAGGATTGGAATTTGGCAGTGGAGCCAGTAGCAAGTTCTTTGCTTCCCGGGTCAATAAACTGGTGAGCGTAGAGCACCATGAAGGCTGGTACACCCATGTACACCAGTGGATGGATGAAAATGGTCTGGAAAACATCGATTACCGATTAATTACTGAAAAAGAAATCGATGAACCAAAAAACCTCCCCGCCTTCTTCAAAACGCATCAATTAACCAAAAAAGACTATCCCTACAAAACAGAGTTTTGGGACTATTTCCATGTGGCAGACGAGTTTTCAGATGGGTATTTTGATTTCATTTTGGTGGATGGACGCGCCAGAGTGGCCTGCCTGCTCAATTCACTTCCCAAACTCAAATCCGGCGGACTGATGATTCTGGACAATTCCGATCGGCCTAGCTATCAGCTTGCCTATAGGGTGTTGAAGGATTGGGAGCATTTCACCTGCACCACGGGACTCTCGGACACCACTTTTTGGATCAAACCATAACCTATGGGCACCATCAGGACACAGTCTTCACAAACGACCATCATCGCCTATGCAGGTATCCTGATCGGCTTTGTCGGTTCTGCATTACTGCGTCCTAAAATCCTCTCAGAGGGTGAAATTGGCATGCTCCAACTGGTGCTAAATACTACTGCTCTTTTTGCTTCCATCTTTACCTTGGGCACCAACCTCACCACCCTCAAGATGGTACCGGAGTTCAAAACCAAGCCTGAAAAGAAAAGAAGTTTCATTACTTTTTCACTATTGGTGGGAATGGTGGGTTTACTATTGGCGGTACCCGTTTTTCTACTTACCAAGACATTTATCTTCCAAACCCAAGATGGGGGATTTGAAGGATTTGACTACAATAATGAATTTTACCTTGGTATGCTAGTGGTCATTGGCTTTAGGATTTTCCAATACATTCTGGACGCCTATCTCCGCACCAATCACCAGCCACTTCCTGGTGTGATCGCCGAGAGCATCATACAAAAGGCGTTGCCTATTCTTGGCTTGGTGTTTTTTTATTTTCACTTGATCAATTTCCAGCAACTCATTTACCTTAACCTGGCCATTTTCATCCTTCCAGTCACCATCTCCTTCGTCATGCTAAAGCGTGCCAAGGTATTTACTCTTGGAAAGCCGGGGCCTTTTACGCCGGATGAAAAAAAGACCATTGCCGGAATCTCCTCCTCGGGAATTTTGGAAATCTTAAGTGGTGGTTTGGTCCTGTACATTGACACCTATATGGTACAGTGGCTGATGGGTGAAGCTGCGGTGGGCGTCTATACCACACTGTTCTTTTTTGGCGTGGTCATCAGTGTCCCTGCCAAAGCCATCAGGAGAGTATCTATCGTGACCATTTCAGAATCCATGGCGCAAGGTGACTATTCCACGATCCAGTCGATCTACAAAAAAAGTAGCCAAACATTGCTGGTGGTAGGAGGACTGTTGTTTTTGGGCATTTGGTGCAATCGCTACAGCGTAGGAGCCTACCTTGGAGAAAGCTACGCCGTGGCTATCCCCATCTTGCTTTACATTGCGCTGGCCCAGCTGGTGGATTGTATCACCTCGGTCAATTACCAAATCATCGCTGTATCGAAGCACTATTATTATAATCTGTTTATGGGCTTCTTGACCCTTGCCTTGCTGATCACTACCAACTACCTCCTGATCCCGATCATGGGTGTCATCGGTGCGGCGGTGGCTTCACTTATCATTATGACCCTGATCAATGGCCTCCGCTACTTCTTTCTCCGTCAAAAATACCAGCTCAGCCCATTCACCACCGAAAACCTCAAAACCATCCTGATCATAGCGCTGGTATGGGCAATAACGGACTGGATTCCGAATGTTGAAAATATTTACCTCAATTTGATCCTAAAAGGAGCCACCGTACTGCTCCTGTACATCCCCGCAGTATATTTCACCAAATGCTCCCCAGACTTCAATGTCGTGGTCAATAAGTACTTGAGAAAAACCGGTATCGATCTGTAAACGCTGGCCAAGGACTCATTATTTAGATCACAACTCCAAAAAAAGCCTTCCGACTTTAGACCTTACCTTATTGAAAAAAATCGTTGTACCTCCTCACAGACTCTCCTTACATCATCTTCGTGAAGATAAGGATGCAAGGGAAGTGAAAGGGTGAGATTGGAAAGCCTGGAGGCTACAGGGAACTTCTTATTCACTTCAAAAGCCTCCGTGGAAGGAACGGGAAGCGGGTAGTGCACAGCAGTACCAATTCCCCTTTCTGCAAAATAGGCCTTCAGCGCATCCCGCTGCTCGGTCTGTACGGTAAAAAGGTGGGCATTGTGCTCCTCTTGAAGAATACCTGACGGGACAGTCATCCTCTTTAGGTGCTGCAGATGGTCGAGGTAGACCTTTGCCAACGCTTTACGTTTTTGCTGCCAGACCGTGAAATAGGAAAACTTCACGTTTAAAAAAGCCGCTTGAAGTGTATCGATTCGGCTATTTCTCCCGATGACTTCATGGGTATCCCGACGAGGTTGTCCGTGATTGGACAGCAACCGTAACCTCTCTGCCAATGAAGGGTCATGGGTACTCAATAGTCCCGTTTCACCAAGTGCACCGAGGTTTTTGGTAGGGTAAAAACTAAAGCAGCCAATAGCTCCAAAGGCACCTGCACTCCTGCCCTTTTGGAACGCCCCAAAAGCTTGTGCCGCATCTTCTATCACGTGGATTCCAGTATTTACGGTTAGCTTGAGCAGCCGCTCCATGTCTACCATTTTTCCATAGAGATGCACGGGGATGATGGCCCTTGTGCGAGCAGTCATCAAGCCAGGAAGCTGTAATAGATCCATCAGGCCATGACCATCCACATCGCAAAAAACCACCTTTGCGCCCACCATGCTGACCACTTCCGCTGTGGACACCCAGGTCAACGCCGGCACGATCACCTCATCGCCGGGACCAATCTCCAACGCTCGCAATGCCAGCTCCAGTGCGTCCGTTCCATTGGCGCAGGGGATGGCGTGAGGTACGTTTAAATACTCCCGCATCGTTTTCTCCAGCGTATCAACTTCCTCGCCGCCAGAAAACAGGCCTTTTTCCAACAGTTTGGCAAACTTCGACTTCAGCTCATCGGCCAGGTCGGCGTGCATGGGCGCTAGTTCAAGAAATGGAATCGATCTGCTCATCAAGCAACAGGGCTAGTTTTTTGGTCAATGTCTTGCGCTCAAAGCGCGTAATGTCACGATCGGCCGAAGTCTCTTCTTCCATCAAAGCCTGATCAGTGAGGTATTGCCTTACTCCGGGCACATCTTCGTGGGAAAATACACGACCTGCTCCGGCTTCGTTGATAATCGTGGCAGCATCCCCTTTTGGATCTCCCAAGGCTACGATATTTCTCCCCGTGGCAATGTACTCAAACAATTTTCCAGGGATATTTCCCTTTGCATTCTTGGTGTTCGTCAGGATCAATAGCAGCATGCTTGAACGTTCGTAAAAAGCAAAAACCTCCTCATGAGGCACATATCCTGCAAATTCCACTCGCTCCGAAAGCCACGGATCACCTTCGATATAGTGCGTGACTTTTTCACTTACGCGCCCCACAAAGGTCAGCTTCACCTCTCGGTCACCCGCTTCGAATGCAGCTTTAAATGCTTCCAAAAAGGGTAATGGATTGCGTATAGCGTCGATGATCCCGGTGTAAACAATCTCCAACACCTTGCTTTTATCTTGCTCCTTTTTGAATCCAACAGGCAAGTCGTCAGAATCAAAACCATTCGTGATCAGATCGATGCTGCGACCTGCAATCTTCTGCAGTTCTCCTTTAAAGGTGGGTGAAATCGTCACTACCTTTTCGGCTTCTTTGAACACCGACTTTTCTAGCTTCTCATGTCTTCGACGGATACTTTTCATCATCGGAAGGGTATCCAAAAACTCCCAAGTGGACCACGGATCCCTAAAATCTGCAATCCATGGCAACCCAGTCTTCCGCTTCAGGTTACGTCCGATCAAGTGCATACTGTGGGGCGGGCCTGTGGTGATGATGGCCTTGATATTGTTGTTCTTTACAACGTCCTCCAAAAACTCCACAGATGGCTTCACCCAAAAGACCCTGGGATCTGGTACGATGGCATTGGCGCGAAGCCAAATTGCTGTCTGATCAAACCAATTTTTCTTCCGCTTTTCGATCAGCTTGGAAGGATCGGCTTTTTTGCCTTCTTTCTTTTTCTTCAAAAAACGGAAAACCCCATAAGGTTCCCAAATGGGGAATTTGATGATCTCCCAATGAGGGGAAACCTCCTTGTTCATCGTCTCATCTTTTAGCTCAAAATCAGGATTCTCCGGTGTAAAAATCACTGGCTCCCAGCCAAAATCAGGTAAGTATTTCGCAAATTTCAGCCAACGCTGTACGCCAGACCCAGCGCTTGGTGGCCAATAATAAGTGATGATCAATACCTTCTTGGTGTCTTTCATAGGGTAAAGATAGAAGGTTATTGGAAGAATGTAGATTCGAAAATTGTAAAATTCGGAATGGCTATGCAGTCAGCAATCTATAGTTTACTGAATACTTGGTTACTGATGCCCGGTCAATCTGTGGTATTTTTCCAAAATCAATGCATGCATCCTTCTTCTGTCGAACTTTTCGACCACTTCCTTGTATAATGTATCCGCCAATACCTGCATCGATTCTCTCTTGACATAGGCAAATTCCAAGGCATCTTTCAGCACCGACACGCTCTTTACCGGAAATACCAACCCGGTTTTCTTGTTGCGAACGATGTCCGTATTGCCAGGGATATCAGAACAGATCACCGGTACCTGCATGGCTCCTGCTTCCAAAATAACATTTGGAAAACCCTCCCTGTGAGAAGCATGGACCAGCACATCGGATATGGCCAAGTAGTGCTCCACATGGTCTGACCAACTCACCTGCACAATTCTGGGGTGATCTTCTATTTTCCGAATGACATCTTCATCCACCGGGTCCAAGTGCTGCTCATAATCGCCCAGCAGTACCAATTTGGACTTATTTACGATCCTGGATTTTAAGAATGCCTCCACTAATTCCTGGATACCTTTGTCCTTCACCAGCCTTCCTACAGCCAAAATGATAAAATCATTCTCCCCGGGCATCACCCGCATCGTGGCTGCCACTAAGTGGTTTTCTTTCAAATTTTCTCGGCTAAAACGAACGAGATCTACACCATTGGAAGAACCATTGCCCAGCACTTCCAGCTTTTCCGGTCGGGCCAGTTGCTCTTTTTCTATAAATGACTTGAGGGACAGGGAATTTGGCCAGACATGTGTGGCATATTTAAAGGTCCACCGTTCAGCATTTTCCAGCATTTTACGTTTGTTGTCTTTGGTCACCACATAAGGTAATCCAGCCACAGTATGAATCCGGGTCTTCACTCCTGCCAGCTTCGCCGCCAGCATCCCCAATAGTCCGGCCTTCGGTGTATGGGTATGGACAATATCCGGCTGCTCGCTCTTTAGGAATTGGTACAGCTTCCAGAGGCATACCAAATCCTGCAAAGGCGTGATCTGTCGAGTAAATGGAATGCTTTGGTGCTCGCATCCCTCTTTGGCAATGACTTCATTGACTTCTTTTCCATCTGCACTTACCATCTGCACATCCCACCCAGCGGTCTTCATGTACTTCATTTGACCCGAAAGCAGCAACTTTAGTGAAAGGGGAACAGTGGTAATCCGTATCAGCTTTGGCATGAACTTTTACTTTAAAAGCACAAATATATACCTAAAAAGTGAAGGAATATATTTTATTTGGTGAATAATAACAAGAACAAAAGGGACACCCTCAAATATGTTACCAAAGAACAAAAAATAAGTATAAAAGATTGGCAGGTGTAAAAAACCTGCCAATCAAGGGATTACAATCCTGCAGCTTCAAACAACACCTCCACTGGATGTAAGGCTTTTTTACCAGTCCCATCTGCGATTTGATGTCTACAGCTAGTCCCGGGAGCTACCACCACCGTGGCCTCATCGGCCTTCCGAACAGTGGGGAAAAGCACCAGTTCGCCCACATTCATGCTCACCTCAAAATGCTCCTCCTCATATCCAAAGGAACCTGCCATTCCACAGCAGCCGGAAGGTATCGTTTCTAGGTGGTAATTCTCCGGTAATGTCAACAGCTTTTGGGTAAAAGACACAGAAGAAAGGGACTTCTGGTGACAATGGCCATGAAGCAAAATCTTCTTGCTGGCTTTGGTAAACTGCTCAGCAGAAATGTTTCCACGCATGGCTTCTTTAGCCAAAAACTCGTCCACCATCATGCTATGGCGCTTCAGCTTTTTGGCATCATCTACTAAATCCTGGTTCACCAAACGAGGGTATTCGTCCTTGAATGTCAGGATCGCTGATGGCTCCACACCTATCAGGGGCTCATCCAAAGTCACCTTATCTTTAAAAAGGCTGACATTCTGATTGGCCATCTTTTTTGCCCTGTCCAACAGCCCTTTGGAGATCGCCCCCCGTCCACTTTCCGGATGATCGGCCATCTTCACCTCGTATCCCAGATGATGCAGGAGCTTGATGGCCTTGATGCCGATTTCAGTATCATTAAAGTTGGTAAACTCATCGCAGAAAAAGTTCACTGCCCCCACTTTCTTGGATGGGGCAGGTAGATTGTTGTAGTGTTTTTTGTACCACTTTCTAAGGTTGACTTTGGAAATCGTGGGTAAGTTTCGCTTTTCGGCCACGCCTAGGACCTTCTTCATCATACTTCCTGTAGACTTATTGGTCATCAGAAAATTGGTCATTCCCGGCACCAAGCTGCCCAGTTCATTCAGGTTATTGATATAAGCAAAGGCCTTGCTCCGCAGCGGTATGCCGTGTGTTTTGTGGTATTGGTGAAGAAACTCCGCCTTGAGGCTGGACATGTCCACATTGGAAGGGCACTCGGAGGTACAGCCTTTACAGGACAGGCAAAGGTCCATTACTTCTTTGATCTCCGGATGGTCAAATGGATTGGGCTGGGTATTTTTGGTCAAAAACTCCCGCAATGTGTTGGCACGACCACGGGTGGTGTCTTTTTCGTTCTTGGTTGCCATGTAGCTCGGACACATCGTACCACCAGAAACAGGTAATTTTCGACAATCCCCAGATCCATTACACTTTTCAGCTGCCCGCAAAATCCCTCCCACATGGCCAAAATCCATCGTGGTCTGAAATTCCGGTGTTTCCATGTCACGCTCATAGCGCAGGAAGCTGTTCATCGGAGCCGTGTCCACGATTTTTCCGGGATTGAAAATATTATTGGGATCCCAGGATTTCTTGATCCTGCGGAAAAGTTGATAATTTTCTTCCCCGACCATGATGGGGATAAATGCCGCCCTCACTCGGCCATCACCATGCTCACCACTGAGTGATCCATCGTATTTTTTCACCAGTTTTGCGACCGCCTCGGTGATTTTATAAAAATCCTCCACATCCTCGGACTTTTTCAAATCCAAGATGGGACGCAGGTGAATTTCGCCAGCTCCAGCATGGGCATAGTGTACCGGCTTTTGGCCATAGCCTTTCATGATCTCCCCAAATTCGGCAATAAAATCGGCAAGATCGTCTATATCCACAGCCGTATCTTCAATACAGGCCACGGCTTTTCTGTCCCCGGGAATATTGGCGAGCAAGCCAAGCCCTGCACTTCGTAGTGTCCACACATTTTTGGTCCGCTCACCTGTGATGATCGGGTAGGCGTACCCTAATCCGGCCATCTTCATGGCATCGATCATCTTTTGGGCTTGCTGGAGCGCTTCTTCTTCTGTCTCTCCCCTAAACTCCACCATCAGGATTCCCTCCGGATCGCCTTCCACGAAGTAACGGTTCTTACTTTGCTCGATATTCTCTTTGGTGCAGTCCAATATGATTTTGTCCATCAGCTCACAGGCTGTCGGATGGTGCTTCATCGCCAGCTGGGTCGCCTTCATGGACTCATGGATCGTCCCAAAATGGGCAGCTACCACCACATCCTTGGGTGCTGGAAGCGGATCCAAGTGGATTTTGATTTCGGTAGTAAATGCCAGCGTTCCTTCCGATCCACACAGTAATTTACAAAAATCAAAAGCCGTATCCTTCTCCGAAAACACCGCGGTCTCCAACAAATAATCCACCGCATACCCCGTGTTGCGGCGCTGAATAGAGGGCTTGGGAAATTGCTTTCTAATATTCTCCTGATGAGCTGGCTGACTGAGCTCTTCATAAATCTCCTGATAAAGCTTCCCTTCTAGGTCATTTTGCTTCCTTTTATCTTCAAACTCCTCTTTCGAAAGCTGGCTGAAAGTCACCTCAGACCCATCACTCAAGATGGTCTGCAATTCGAAGGTGTGCTCGCGAGTGGAGCCGTAGATAATGGAGGTGGTTCCGCAGGAATTATTTCCCACCATTCCACCGATCATCGCCCTATTGGCAGTCGATGTCACGGGGCTGAAGAAATACCCATGGGGTTTTAGGAAAGCATTTAGCTCGTCCCTGACCACACCTGGCTGTACCCGTACCCAGCCTTCTTGTTTATTGAATTCAAGGATTTCGGTAAAATATTTCGAAACATCCACCACGATGCCATCTCCCACACACTGCCCCGCCAGAGAGGTACCTGCTGTTCGGGGAATCAGGGATGTTTTGTGGGTGTTGGCAAAATGGATGAGCTTTTTGATATCATCTTTGGTCTTTGGTAAGGCTACCGCCAAAGGTAATTCCCTGTACACCGAAGCGTCTGTCGCATACAGGGTTCTCATGAGTTGATCGTAATGTAAATCACCTTCCAATTCTTTGGCTAATTCAGCCAAAAAAGGTGACAAATTCGCTGGTTCGTTAGACATGCCATAAAATTAAAACAGTTCGCGCAACTAATAAATAATAAAATGAAATATCTGAGGAAAAAAGTCGATAGTCCACCGCCCACTTACCAAGGTAAGCCTAGGACAGCCCTGCTGATTGGGCTAACTGCCAACTGAATAGGAATTATAAATATGGCCCATCTTGAAACGTTATGCTTTATCTTTTTGGCTGGCATGGGCCGAAGTATCCAACTGCTGATAGCGCTCTTCCAGGTCATTAAAGTCATTTCGTTCGCCAAAGTGCTGCTTGGCCGCTTGATGGATCATTTTTGCATGTTTTAAGATCACCCGTTTGTGCTCAGGCCGCTGTGACAAGTTATGGATGGTGACCATAGCGCCCATCAGATGAATAAGGACAGCGGGACTACTTTGCCCAAATTGGCGAATCTGGTTAAATGCCACACTGACTACACCATCAAAGCTCATTGTATTTAGGATCAAGCGGAGTTTTTTGTCTTCATCAAAACGATATGGCCCCGGCAAATCCACTGCTGTCAAATAGCAAATGGAATCGGTCAGTTTGTCAATGCACGTGATGGCCGTATAGGGGTCATTTACACCTGGGGACAGTGCACGGGAAGCCACTTCCACCATTTGCCTCACGGCAAATTCACTGTCTTGGGTCGAATTCCTCTTGATGCCTATAATGAGCACAGATAAAAGCCGGCTTTCAAATCCTTCTTCCAACTCCTTCTCACCATACACTGTAAAAACTTCCTGCCCCTCCACCAAAAAATGACCGGCATGTTTTTTCACTTCGATAAAGCCTTCTATTTCCTTCGCAAGATTGATCAACCGTTCCCTGTTGACTACTTGGAGGTAACCGCTCCTTTTTACCTTATAGACCTCCTTATAGCGGGCATTTTGCTTTAATCTTTCGATTTTTGAATCAGCAATGTCCAGTACCTCTTCCTCCTCTTCTGCCTTGGGAAACAACCTCCGAAAGTGATGGTTCAAACTGCTATTGACATTAGAAACCACTTGGTCAGCTTGGATACTTATGGAAATGTGGTGAATAAAAATCACCAAGAGAAAAATATTGACCAAGGCCAAAATAATGGAAAAACCTACCGAAATAGTCGGCAGAAACTGCAAACTATCACTGGACTTAACAGTACTCAGCACTACCAAGCAATACGTAAAAGTGGCAATGTAAGACCCCAAGACCACCTGATTGAGCTTATCATGCATGAAATTCTGCAAAAGTCTCGGACCAAACTGGGAGGATGCCAAAGTCAAGGCTACCAATGTGATGGAAAACACCGTACCCGCCACGCCTATCATCGCCCCAGCTATGGTGGACAATACACTTCTGGCAGAATCTGCACTCCCGATCAGAAAATAGCTGAAAACCCCAGAAGGCTCTACTTTTACCGCATCATCCAAAAAAACCAATCCAAATGCTGCCAAAATAGCACAGAGGATAAGAATCAACGGTACAAACCAAAAGCTGGATTGGATATTGGACCAAAAATAAATGAGTTTTGCTTTCAATTGTTGATCATTTTATGGTTACTGTTTGAAAATCACCTTCGGTTGATATGGCCACAAAGGAAAATTATTGGGATACGTGAGATAGTAGGTTGATCGTCGATCCACTGGGCTCTTTCACAAAAAAACGCCTGACACCCCAGCTCTCATCCCGAATATCATAGATAATAGGATAGTTCATGTCCTTGGCACGCTGGTACATCATGTCAATATCCGAAACTTCCACGGACATAAAGACCGCTTCATTATTGACCGGAACGCCGCCTTCATGTTTGAAAAGGTTGATTTGGGCAGTGGGATTCTCCGTGGAGACGAATGTCACCACCCAACCTAAATCCATGGCCAGTTCCATTCCTAAAAACTCAACGAAGAATACTTTCGATGCCTCTACTTGATCGGAATAGATATTTGGGACAATTCTTCGTATTCCCACTCTTCCTTCTTTCATGGTTCATGTAGGTTTTGGTCTTCAGAAATAAGCTAAATTCCTCCTCCACAGCTACCTCTTATTTGCTGTTTCGTTATTGTTCAAAATCAAACTAACAAAAAAATCTCAATTCCACCTCCAAAAACCTCTCTAAATACCCACTACCATTTTTTTCAAAAAAGTGCTTCCCTACCCTTTCCAAAAAAACGACCTACTCTAGTTATTGAAATTTTTATATTAATAAGGCATTCAAAAACACCTTTTATCAAATAACCCAATGTATTTATTCTATTTTTTCGTTAATTTTATCACTAACCTACACCAACCTTATGAAAACTACCTTTCAGGTCCTAAAAGTCTGTTTGTTATCGCTTCTATTTGTTCAATTTGCCACGGCTCAGCAGCGATATGAACTCAATACAGATTGGTATTGCCATCCAATAAAAGACACTCAAGCAAAAGGCCCAGTACTATCCCAGATTTCCTTCCCACTTCGGGATTGGATGCCAGCCACTGTTCCCGGCACGGTACTCACCACCCTGCTCAACAACGGCAAAGTACCCGATCCCTTCTACGGCCTGAACAATGAAAAAATCAAGGATATTTATGACACGGGAAGGGAACATTATACGTATTGGTTCGTCAACGATTTTACGGAAACCGCCCAAACAGGAGAACAGGTATGGCTGAATTTTAGGGGGATCAATTACAGCGTTGATATTTTTCTCAATGGCCAAAAGGTAAACCAAACTCCATACAAAGGCATGTACCTGCGTAAGCAGTATAACATCACCAAATTTCTCTCCAAGGACGGCAAAAACCGATTGGCAGTATTGGTACATCCAGCTGACCATGTAGGCAATCCCAATGGCGGACAAGGAGGCGACGGCACCATCGCAAAAGGTGTAGCCCTCCAATATACTGCCGGCTGGGACTGGATCCAGCCAGTGCGTGACAGAAACACCGGAATATGGGACAAGGTATTCGTCGAAAAGACCAAGGCTGTCAACCTCAAAAATCCCCACATCGTCACTTTGGTAGACGGTCAGCGTATGCCCGGGGCAAAACAGGATCCTGCCACCATCCAAGTAACCACCGAACTGCAAAACACCCAAGACAAGCCCATCAAGGGAACCCTTCAGTATACCCTAGAAGGAAAAACTGTCAGCACGGAAGTCACGTTAACGTCACAGGAAACAGCAGAAGTAGCTTTGCCCGATCTCACGTTGGAAAACCCAAAGCTCTGGTGGCCGAATGGTTATGGGGAGCAACCCTTATACGATATCGACCTTCAGTTCATCATGGGCGAGGAGATTTCTGACCACGAAAAAGTCACCTTTGGCATACGTGAAATCCAGACGGAATGGAACGATCACACCCGCAGTAAACAGGTCGCTGTCAATGGCCAAAAGATCTTTATCAAAGGAGGCAACTGGATCATTTCTGATGCCATGCTGCGATTTTCGGAAGAAAGGTACGACGCCGAAATCCGCTTTCATAAAGATATGAACCTTAACCTGATCCGTATCTGGGGCGGGGCTTTGCCTGAGCGGCCTGAGTTTTACGAGGCTTGTGACAAGTATGGCATGCTGGTCATTCAGGACTTTTGGATGTCCGGTGACTGTAATGGAAGATGGCTGGACCCGAAGAAAAAAGAAGATCAATGGACGCGCCGGCAATACCCTGATGACCACGGGCTGTTCATCGAATCTGCTGCGGATGTCGTAAAAATGCTTCGAAATCACCCTTCCCTAGCCATGTGGTGCGGAGGAAACGAGATCACCCCTCCTGCTGATATTCTCAAGGCCCTTAAAGAAGACGTCTTGCCAAAACTGGACGGCACGCGCTGGTTTATCGATTATTCCAACTCAGATGAGATGTCCTATAATTTCAAGGGAGGCAATGGCGATGGTCCCTATGGTATTCAGGACATCTCCACCTTCTGGGCAGAAAAAACCTGGCCCTTTAATTCAGAAGTCGGCTCTGTCGGTACAGGTGATGCCGTATCCCTCAAGCGCTTTATTCCAGAAGAAAACCAGGTCATCCCAATCGAAATGGACGGCACGGAAAAGGTGCGGGACGAAGTCTGGAGCTATCATAAATACATCGATTATGGCGATGCCATGGAGCCTTATGGCACTCCATCAGACATGGTGGATTTTGCCACCAAGGCACAATTGGTAAATTATAACCAGTACAGAGGACTAATCGAAGGGTTTTCTGCGCACATGTGGGACTGGTACACGGGGGTGATCATCTGGAAAACACAAAACCCTTGGACTTCCCTACGGGGCCAAATGTATGATTACTACCTGGATCCCAATGCTTGCCTGTACGGATTGCGCACCGGCAGTGAAGTGCTTCATGGGATGTACGATCCCGTTAAGGGCAATATCATGATCGCCAATAATACCTTTGAACAGCAACACGACATCATGCTTCGCGTGACGGCTTATGACATGGAGGGCAACGACCAGCAACTTACACAGGTATTTTGCTATATCGAACCATCCAGCGTCCGCCTGATCATGTCGTTACAACAGCGCATACAAGAACTCAGCGCTGAAAAAGGCATGTTCCTTTCTGTCCAACTGCTCGACACAGAGCAGGAAGTCCTCAGCGACAATTTCTACTGGCTACCAGATGCAGCGGGTAATTACTCCGGCCTACAAAACATGGCCAAAGCTCCTGTCCAAGCAAAAGCCACCAAAATAGCAAAGGATAAAATAAAACTGCAGCTGACCAACCCATCTGGAAATACAGTTTCTTTCTTTAACCGTATTTCCCTCATTGATGCCTCCACAGGAGAACGACTGCTGCCTACCTTCTACAGCGATAACTACGTTTCTTTGGTGCCAGGGGAAGAAAAATCCATCACCCTCACGTATGCTGAGTTGGAAAAGATCAATGCCCAAATTGAAATTGGTGGGTGGAATGCCCCAAAGCAGCTCGTCCAGATTGAATAGATGATTGATCAATCAAGGAAGAGCAGGAAATGATGGTTACATTCACCCCTGCTCTTCCTTAATATTAGATTTCATCAAAAAGCCGCTTCACTTGCAAATCACCAAACCCATAAATGCTCTCCCGCTTGTGGAATTCTTTAAAAACAGGCACAAACTCCTTTGTCCCCAATTCCTTCATAATTTCCAGTAATGCCTCTTTAGGCCTTCCAAGGTGATCTCCTTTGGGAATCCTGGCCAGATGTGCTTCCACCGCAGTAAGAATAAAAGGAAAAACGTCCTCCAATTCCCGTGCACCTTGCCATAGCAATTCACAATCATTAGCTTGGTACCTGTCCCAGAGCTGGGCTATCTTGGCCACCTGCTTGATTTCCATCCGATCCTCAAAAGCCTTCTGGAGCCCCTTTTGATCAAGCCCCGCAAAACCAAGAAAAAGACTCGTCTTTGGCCTGACCAAATACACCTTGCATTGCGGTATTTGGTTAAGCAGTAAATTTACGACAAACCAAAAATTAACTTGACAAAACAGGTCCTCTTCAAACCATAGATAAATGGAAGATCCGGGCGGAATTGAGCTGATTTTTTCCAATTCAGCCACCGTTTTCCTATAGTAGTCCTCTTCCGAAAAACCACCATAAGCGTCGGCGATAAATGCCGCCCTTTTGGCGAAAAAATCTTTTAAATTTTCACTTTTTACCTCACCATCTATCAAACATTCACGCATGACAATCACTTCCCCAGCGACTTCTTTGGGAAAGCGGTCTTTGAGTGCATCGCCATTAAGAATGTGATATTGCCCCTCTATTGGAGTCATCTTTGTGAATGTTGGGCAGTGGAATCGGTCGTTGCTTCTCTCTTCCTAAAAGTCCACTTTACCTTTTTCCAATTGGTAAACAAGGCTGCGAATATCATTTCTATCAGTACGGCCATAATTGAAGTGTTTTTAATTTATTATACGTAAAAGTTAATAATAATTGTTCATTTTATCGGCCACTCAGGGCAAATGCGTCTAGTGTTTCGAAAGGAAATAATTTTCATGGAGGCATTGCTATCATCCGTGCCGCTGGCACTCCTTCTGGAGGCTGGGGAGATGTCAAACCTCCTGCGGATGAATCCGCAGGTTACAACATTCATCGTGCCGCTGGTACTTTGCATCGATTTGTGCATTGGGAATCGCAGTAGCCTAGCTTGCTGAATGTCGAGATAGGCTGAAAGATTGATTAGTTGATTTGGATGCTAAACAGGGTTAAAGAATTTTATGCGTTAGCAACGGAGCATCCTGTTTAATCCGCCTTTGGCGAAGGGTCATGTAGAAGGTGCAGGTGGTCACCTGCACCAAAAATATTTACACACAAAAGGGTGAATTCCATAGGAACGGCAGATATAAATGCTAATAGGAACATTTTTTAAATGCGTTTGCCCTGATCAGCCCAGGGAAATCGCTTTTAACTCCATGAAGTTATTTAATTCAGGCAAAAAGAGTCAGACCGAGCGGACCTGTCTATCATCCACCAGGTAGAGTCGAGGTCCAACGTCTAGCCTTCGACTCCGCTCAGGCTGACATCTCTTTACTAATAGTTTATAAGCGATTTTCCTACTGATCAGCCACTACCTTAATCGTTGGATTAATGCCCAACAGGTCGGTGACCATTTCATCATTATCCACTGGAGCAATGTACAGCTCATCATAGGTATTATACTTCACAATAAGCCCTTTTCTGGCCAATGCTGGCTTGATGCCGACCCATAAGGTTTTTCCTGGTTGGATTTCCTTAATGACAGAGACATCGACCTTTCCCCTCAAAAAACCCGAACGATATATTAACCATCCATTTTCGAGCCTATAGGAAGTGTCCAAATAAGCCCAGCCCACCAAGATCAATGGAGCAAGCATTGGCAAAATCATCGTCGGGCGCTCCATAAAAGTTGCTCTATCCATGACAATCATCATAACTGGCAAGATGATAAATGCGATCAACAAATACCGGATGTATCCGCTTCGGTTTGCTTTATGGATTTTCATATTCCAAGGCTATCTTTTGTTTCTCTTCTCACTATTTTCACAATACGGCTGTAGATGATTTCCGACAAGTTCCAGTTATATCCTTCAAAATCAACCGTATTGGTAAATTGGATGATTACCGTATCGATATCCTTGTGGTATTTTGCGATGGTTTGGTAACCAGGAATCAAGCCCGTATGGTCATACCGGTAAAGGGAGGAATAAATTCCCTGCTCTTTTTCATCCTTGAACATTGTCCCTTCGTTCAGTGCCCTCAAAAACATCCCTAAATCTTCTGCTGTAGCCAATATGGAGTCATTATCATCTGTTTTCAGGTCCCCATCATAACCGACATAATATCCGCTCATGACCTCATCCAGCTCCACATCATGGATCGAGCCAAAGGTGTTCTCAAGATGGAGTGGATCCAGGATTTCCGTCTTGATGTATGCAAAGCGGTCTTGGCCAGTAACTTTTTCGATCAATTCGGCCAAGAGTAAATAATTGGTATTGCTGTATTCAAAATCCTGTCCGGGCTTAAAATCAGCAGGTAAATCCAAGATCAATTCCAACCGGTCTGCATTATTGGCTTTTGGTGCCGCCCAATAATTGAACGTGTCCGTATAATTGGGAATCCCACTTCTGTGCTGCACCAACATGCGTATGGTAATGCTGTCCGCATTTTCGATCCGTCCTTCCAAATTCGGAAAATAATCCACAAGCGTCTTGTCCAAGGACAACCGCCCTTCAGTCACCAATTTGGTAATGGCCACGGCAGTATAAAGCTTACTGACACTGGCGACTTTAAACAGCGCGTGGGGATCTGCGGGAATCTTCTCTTCGGTGTTTTTCCAGCCTGCAGCATAAAAAGCAGGCGGCCTTCCGCCTTCATCCACATATACCACAATACCGTCAAATCCCAGCTCTGTAGCCTTTTCGACCTGTTCTGCTACCGTATCCGGCAAGGGTACTACCCATGCCCAAATCAGGATCCATGGCACATAGAACAGGGAAATAATCGTCCCTATGGCCAAAATCACCCTGACGATTACCTTGATTTTGCTCTTTTTCATCTGTTTTGTTTTGGGAGAATTGACCCAATCTCCCAGAAGTTATTCATTTCATTGCTGGTGACAGGACCTTCCAAAGGTTCGGTCACCCTTTAAAGGCATCCTTCACCTGGGTTTTCCTGATCAATCTTAGTGGAAAAACGCCAACTCACTCCACAAACTGCCCTTATCAGCCAAGACCTCACCTATTGTGCAGGCGAGAGGAGTTTTTCTGGCTCCACCTTTAATAGTAAAAGTAAATACGTCGTTATATCCGTTCATTTTTCAACTCGTCTTATGCATTAGGAATCGTCATAGCCTGTTCCGATAGCTATCGGATAGAACTGAAAGTACAAGAAAATCAGTTAGTTTGGAGATTCGAGAGCACAGCTAGGCGGATCAGGTCTCAAGAGATAGGCTAATGCATATTCCGGGACTGACCACCGTGGAGTGTTACCTGTATTCCGGGTTTTCAAATTCCCAGCGAGCACCATCATCCCAGTCTTCCCTTGAGTTACCATAATTGGGATACCCATTATTGGCTTTTAACATCGCTGCCAAATGGAGTAAATTATAGGTCATAAAAGTGGTATTTCTGTTGGTAAAATTACTATCAAAACCAACAGGAGTATCCAATTTTTCCCCATTCCACTCCTTATCCCCATAGCTTGCTCCTGGCCCTACTTCACCGATCCAGCCGCAATCTGCTTGGGGTGGAATAGAATATCCAAGATGCTGAAGGGAGTAAAGGATGCCCATCGCACAATGCTTCACTCCATCCTCATTGCCCGTAATGACACAGCCGCCTGCTTTACCATAATATATGTACTGCCCTTTGTCATTTTTCATACCACTCATCGCATACAGTCGCTCTATTAACTTCTGGGTAACGGACGACTTCTCTCCGAGCCAAATGGGAGTCCCTATCACTAAAATATCAGCCTCAATAATTCTCTTAAATAAATCCGGCCATTCGTCCTCGTCCCAGTTATGGTCCTTCATGTCCGGATATACACCATTGGCTACTTGATGGTCCACTAACCTAATAAAATCCGTCTGGACATTTTCATTCTTCATGATACGCTGTGAAACCTCCATTAAGGTAGCAGTATGGCTCAGTTGGGGAGACTTTTTCAGGGTACAATTAACAAATACCGCTTTTAAATCACTGAAGTCATTCTTTTTCATATTGTCTATTTTAAAAAAACACTAAACCCGATTTATACAATTTCAGATCGCAAACCTAAAGGCCGTGGCGTAGATAGGCCAATTCATATTTCGCGATAAAGTCCCTCCCCTATCCACTGCAATAGCTTATGTATTAAGATAGTGTTTTTTGCAGACTAAACCATCTGTATGGTAGGTTTTTACAAAAGTCGACCGGTTGAAAAAGGATAAATCTCAACCCGGTTTATGCAAATCCTATTAACCTGAAAAGTTTTCTCATAAAAAATTTCATTTTCAAATGTTCAACAGTGGTAAAACATGAACGTCAGATTTTATATTGTTCTCTGTACTCCGTTGGGCTGAGGCCTTCTTTTTTTTTGAATAATCTCGAAAAATATGGAGGGTATTCAAAACCCAATTCGTAAGCCACTTCAGCAACTGATTTACTGGGATTTAGCAAAATATTCTTGGCCTCATCGATCAGGTACAATTGCAAATGCTCGGTTGACGTTTTTCCTGTTTCTTTTTTAAGTGTATCGCTTAGGTAACGCTGCGAAACCGACAGTTGATTGGCGATTTGTTCTATGCTGGGTATTCCGCTTTCCTGCAATTGCCCAGAATCAAAATAGTCCTCTAACTGCTGATTAAACTGCTCTAACAAATCATTGGAAAGCTCTTTTCGATTGATAAACTGCCTTTCGTAAAAGCGATTGGCGTATTTAAAGAGAGTGCTTAGTTGTGAGATAATAATGTCCTTGCTGAATTCATCATGATTGTTGTGGTATTCAATATCAATACTCTCCACGATCGCCTCCATCTGCTTTTCCTCCTTGGGTGAGAGATGTAGTGCCTCGTTGGCCGAATAAGAAAAGAACCCATATTTCTTAACCTGATGTGCCAACTCCGTCCCTTTGAGAAAATCCTCATGGAAGTTTATCGAAAAGCCTTTTTGCTCAAATACCACGCTGCTATCCCATTGCAGCACTTGTCTTGGGGCTATGAAAATCAATGCACCATTGGTAAAATCATACCGCGTCCGTCCGTAGTTTAAGTCCCCTTTGACGATTTTTTTCAAGCTTATAGAATAGCAATCGTTGGTGATTGGCGGAGAGCTTGCTTTTGGGCAAGGCAAAAAACCCTCGCCCACGGCAGAAAACACACTCAACATCGGATGCTCTGGACGCGGAAGTTCTAGGTAATCCAAATAGGCGGACAATGTTTTAAAATGCTGCATTTTATTTTTTCAACTCTTTATCTGCTTTCAATAGTTGTTTTTGGTAAGCTTCAATTCTGCCATGCGCAGTCCCGTCAATCAACAAAATAACAACCAACATGGCAATAGCTGTAATCATACTGGCACGCCAAATAGGCGAGTTTACAAATAAAATAACGAGGGAACACACCGCAATTATAATGGGAACGGCCGTAAAAACGACGTTTTTATATTCTTTTAAAGTACTTTCGGAACGTACGAGTTCTGAATCCACAAAGGCAGCAGCATCACTATTAAAGGCCTTTTCGAACTGTGTAATCCTTGATTTATTCGTAAAAAACAGCCCTAGCCCAATTATTAACAGTAATGTCCCTGCCACCAATGTTGGAATAATGTAGGCTCTGGCTATATCGGTTTTTCCCAATTGCCAAAACCCAAGGCCTGCCGCCATAAACCCCACTCCAAAAAGAATGAAAAATGGTGTTGAAAAAAGCTCGGCTTTTGCCCAATCTATTGATGCTTTTAAAATATCCATGATTTGTGTATTGATTCGCACTATGCATTGGCCACACCTTCCTCCAGAAGCAGACAGGCCGGCGCACAGGGTCCTGGTCCGAAAGCTACCGCATACGTTATTATACTGATCCACCGAGACAGGCCACACTACCACTAATGCACAGTGCGGGTTTAAGATGTACTAATTTATAAATTCCACTTTAATCCTGTCGCTTTTTCGGATACTTCCCACAGTTTTTCTGCTATAGCTTTATCTTTTGCGTGGGCTTCCAGTATGCATTCTCCTACTGGGCCAGTCCAGTAATTTTTTCCAGTAGGGCCATAAAAGCTACCTTGGTCTAAATTTGGTTCTGTGGCACACATTAATTCAGGGTAAGAACCTTTTTCAGCCGACTGTACCAATGGAGATAACTTCATCAGTTGCCAAATGAAACGTGTCATTAAGCTACCGCTCGTTTTGATCAGTGATGTTCTTGAGGCGCCAGGATGACAAGCATAGACTTGTACATCAGTCTTGCCCGCCTTTTTCAACCTCTCTTGTAACTCATAGGCGGTCATTATCTGCGCTAATTTACTCTGGCTATAGGCATCATTTCCAGTGTAGCCATTGTCCCAGTTCATATCCTCAAACTTGATGGTTTTAATGCCCATTTTATAGCCTTCACTGCCTACAACCACTATGCGTCCTTTGGATTTTTGAATCAATGGAAAAAGCAGTGCTTGTAGTGCAAAATGCCCATAGTGGTTTACACCAAGCTGACTTTCAAATCCATCAACCGTAAGCTTCCGATCGGGCACTTGTGCAATGGCACCATTACATATCAATGCATCGATACGTGGCACTTTTTCAAGTACCTCTGCCGCTGCTTTTCGTACAGAAGCTTGTTCTGCCAAATCCATGAGAATAAATGTGGTTTCTATATCATTGCCCAATTCATTTTTTAAGGTCGAAATGACTTCCGCAGATTTTTTAGCATTACGGTTTAGCATCACCACTTTTGCTCCCTTGGACAGCAATATGCGGGAAGCTTCAAACCCAGTACCACTTGTAGTCCCCGTTATGAGGTATGTTTTGCCCTTGAGTGATCCAATTCTCTCTGGTGTCCATCCCTTTTTTCCAAATTGATTTTTAGTGCTCATCTCTGTTTTATATGTTGTTGATACAAAGATCAGTACAAAATCCAGGACCTGACTTATACAGAATTGCGAATGATAGATACTTTTTGGTTTTACTTAGCCCAGTATATTGATTTCATTCCAATAGTACTTTTTCTTTCTTGGGATATTTCACCTCATAGCTTAGGTCCAATTCCCTTTGTTGTTGAGGTTGAAGTTCAAGTTCCCATGTCACTTCGCCAGTTTTTTCGTCCAGTTTACCGTTCGAAAGCTCAATAGGTGATACAGAAATGTCGCTAATTGCTGCGACTGGAAGCTGATCGAAAAGTGTCAAATTGATGTTCTGGGATTTTTTGTTCCGAACAACAATCTCATATCCTCGACTTTCGATCTTATTGCTACCAATCGTTCTTCGCTTGGTAAATTCATCAACCTTTTCACGGCCAATTACGATGCTCTTGTCTCTTCCCAATGAAATGTTTAAGGTATCATCCATTGAGCGAGCATCGAGGATCGATCGGCCTACATAAGCGTCCTCAAAATATAAATTCGCCTCCCCCTCAAGTAAGTTGTACTGGTCCCAATTGATTACCCGGGCAATTAGGAAAGCATCCAAATCAAGTTTAGGGACGGCATAATATTCATAGATTGTTTCTATTTGATAACTGTTCAGATCAACTGAAAGCTTTTCACCGTTTGACTTTATAGAATAGGGTTCATCTACTTCAAACTCCACAGTTGTTTGATTTTCTATTGTAGAGGTCGTAATCACATCAGCCTCACGAGCGACGCTACTTGCTCCTCGTATTCTGATACCAGCACTCTTTCCCTGAAGTTCATTAGGTGCACCATATCCCGTGACAACAATTTCTTCCAAGGCCATTACATCAGGTTCCAGCCTAGCATTGATTTTCTGTGAAGTTATTGGCAATTCCTGTGACACATATCCGACAAAAGATATGGCCAAATGAGTCACCCCATTAGGGAGAGTCAAAGAATAATTACCATCTATATCCGTAACTGTCCCTACAGTGGTGCCTTTCACTTGTACAGCTACGCCAGGTAGTGGCAGGCCATTTTCGTCTACTATTACGCCAGAAACATTTCGCACTGAATTAGAGATCATTCCATAGGCTGATCGGTTTAGGATCGTATTGCGGGCATAGTTTAAATGCCACGTTTCTAGTTCAGGGGCAACCCCGCTTTGATTTGGATCACCATTTGATAGTTTTAGTCTGACATTCTCCCAATCCACTCCAGTATTTTGGTAAATATCTGCTTTGTATTTTAGTTCCAATGGCAGATCGACACTGGCAACTCTCACGTCGTATTTGGGATACCAACCAACATTGGAGACTAAATAGGAGATCTTGAAATCACCGCTGACCTTGCTCTTGGAGTCTATCCTTATTTCAATTTCGCTTGTTGGTAATCCATCGTTTCCTTGTACGCTGGAGATTTCTTGTTTGATTTTATCTTGTTCCT
The DNA here is from genome assembly GCF_003260975.1 of Echinicola strongylocentroti. NCBI lineage: Bacteria > Pseudomonadati > Bacteroidota > Cytophagia > Cytophagales > Cyclobacteriaceae > Echinicola > Echinicola strongylocentroti. Next base: position 726,158 of record NZ_CP030041.1, read on the forward strand.
TGTTCAGTTCCTTGATTCTGAGTCTAGTCTCGATTTCATCTGTTTTGATAGATGTCAGTTCTCGGTCATAAAACTCAATGGCCTGCTTAATTTGGGTTAATGAAGCTCCAGAAGTTTCTCCTCCTAGGTTTTTATTTTTATCAAGAAGACTTTGCTTTTCTGAAAGTATTTGAAGTCTTGATTCAGCTGTAGAAACTTCATGCTCTATCGATTCTATCTCCTTTTTTAGGCTGTCTATTTTCTCATCTTTTTTTAATGAGTTAAGGTAGTTAAGCTTATGGTTCACAGACAATATTGTAAAATCACCCGTTGCTTTCACTTGGACGCTTTTGTCATCTATATGTGGAGAAAGTGATTTTATAAGCACCATTGATTTTCCTGGAGGGATATCAAGGTCTCCACTACGGCTGATTAGTCCGCCTTTGACATAAATGGTCACTTGATCAATTTTGGTTTTGAGCTCCCTTTCGGTGAAGGATTGTGAAAAAGTTTGATGAGCCAGAAGCAATGCAAATAGTGTAAGGTATTTCATGATCTCTTTCTTTATGAGATGGAAGATAACTCTAAACTCCAATAAATGGACAAAAATATTTTCTTTGAAAAGCAATACATACCATTAAACACATGGTTTATTTTGTTTTTTTCGCACCTAATCTACCAAATACGAATTAAAAATACGAAAGGGGCATACCTTGGTATATCACTATTTATAAACCGTGTAAGGTGGCTTTTTTATTCCGTAATATTTCTCAATTCACTTCTGAAGTTATCTTTATCAATCAATTTCCCGAAAAACAAACTATTCGCTTGATCCTTGATATCAATAGCTTTTTGCAACGTATCAAATTCTGTGTTCTCAGTTCTTCATTTTCTGGAAAATCCCACTCAACTCTGTTCACCATTTGGGCAAACGATGTCTTACCTAAAAGTAGTAATATGATTATTATCCCTCTCATTTTTCAGCTTGTTGCCAGTGGTATCGGTTAAGAATAGTTGCGGGGTTTAACATGAAACTTTGCAGGTTCGCTCCAAACAGAATATCCACTTCTCAATAGTTATCAACGCTCAGGAATAGCGAGAACAAGCAATTACTTAAGGTCATTATTGGCAATTGGTCCTATTTCTTCAGTCCCTCTTATTAGTATTTCCTTCCTTTTTTTTAGGTTTTCGGCCGTTTTTGTCTTTAGCCTAATCAGATTGACTTCTGTATTTTCAGATGTTTTTACTTTTTGAACAATAATTGATAATATAAAATTTTCATCTACTAAAGTTCTGTCTTTGCTATTTTCTATGATCTTTTCGTCAATTTGATAGATAATGGGATTTTCATTCAATTCTAAATATTTATCGCAAAGCCCTTCCAATGTCAGGAAATTTGGTTTGTAATCAGATTTCATCTTTATTAAAACCTTTCCGTAATATTCATTGCCATCTATTTCATATTTCTCTTTTTTGATTTCCAATGTCTCCGTTTTATCAGGACTTATAAAACTCAAAACTTCTAGATTTCCAATAAACTTTTCGTCTATAAAGACCCCTACTGGTTTTTGGCCGGATTGAAATTCACTTGAGTTGTCTGAATAAAAAACGTTCACTTCTGAGCCCTCTGGTTTATCAGTGGACTTTTCAGAAATACCCTGGCAAAATGAATTAAATGTCAGGAAAAATAATAGAAATGCAAAAATGGCTCTCATGTTCAATTATTTATGATTCAAATTTAGACTTTGCTTAGGCATATTAAAATCGAAAATGAGCGATGGATGTTTTTCAGCCTCTAATAAGAACCTCTGCGGTTTTGTGCAACAGTTATTTTTTATTCTTCAGTTTCTCTTTTCGTTTTGCTATTTTGCCCAATTTAAACTCTCTACGTTGTTTGGTTATTTCATAAAGGACAATGCCTGTTGAAGTCCCCAAGTTCAGGCTTTCAATTATTCCGTACATTGGGATATTAATACAAGCTTTGCTATTTTTTACAGCCCTTTCGCTAATTCCTCTTGACTCGTTTCCGAACCAAACAGCAAGCTTCATTTTAGTATATTTCCCTTCATGTAGTACGATGTTCTTTTGTCCTTTCAGGTGAGGAGATGTGACCATTGACACAAACCCATTTTTGTCCAAATGATCAATGCATCCTTCTGTGCTACTAAACTTCTTAACAAATGACCATTTAATAGCAGAACCCGATGTTTTGGTGAGCATTACGTCAGTCCTCATTTCTTGCCAATCGTCAGGAACCTTATCTCGACTATCGATGATGTAGAGCTTTTCAACTCCTAAGGCATTGATATTTCGAATTGTTCTTCCAATATTTTTATAGTCTTGAGGTTCTTCTAGGACAGCGATCAAATTTTTACAACGAAATTCCTTTATCGCACCAGCTTTCTTGCGAAGAGAACTCTTTTCTTTCGTCTCGTTGTTTTTCATTTCTTATTAGTGTGGCTAGCGGTCTGGTCTGTTTATAACCGTCAGATACGAGTAAATATACAGAAAGATTTTACGAGTAACAGACGTTAGCAATTACGAGCGGATTCGCACGTAGTGGAATCCGCCGTAATTACGGTTATACCATGTGTTCTAAGGAAATTCCTTTTTGGTTTATAAAATCCAGTCTCCTTCTTCTTTATTGTTTTACTAGAAATATTTCCCAGTCTAAAATCCCTTTAATTCAAATTCTATATAGTTAAATGTACTTCTATTGTAGGTAATATTGGTATAAACTACACCATAGTAATACGTGCCATTTTCCCAGTCCTTACCTTCAGTAATTGGATTTGGCTCCGGAACATTATTGTCTTCAGTAGCACCTACTTCAAGAGGAAGACCATAATTCCAATGGCCGGTATCCCTATTGTTTTTCAATGTCATAACTTCTTCGTCACCCGAATGCTCCACTACTTCTGTAACAATAGCTTTAGAAAAATCGATAGCTTCTATCGTCTCAGGTTTATGGTTATGGCTCTTTTTTATTAGTAAGCTATACATAATTCCATCACCTTTAATCCCCCCTATTTGTATCGCTGACCAGATAGATTCATCTTTCCTAAAAAAAGCACCATCAGCGTCTCTGAATTCACCATTATTATAAAAATTATTAAAACCTCCGTTACCGTCCACATCAATTTTGTCTATCCCAAACACGCTTATATGTGGGTTTACCTCAGGGTAGTCGGAAGCGTCAATTAAATCGATACTGCTAATTTCTTCTAGGCTTGTTCCATTTTGGTCTACAACTGTAATGATAAAGTTATAGCTACCTTTGGCGGCATCTGTTGGTATGTCAAAATGTTGATGAATTTTAGGGTTTTTCAATCCTTTATATTTATCCCATATCTTTTCAAAAGACCAATCGTGAGAATAAGTTTCATCGATTTTTTGCTCCATATTTATTTTAACCATTTCCACTTTATCCCCTGCAATTATTTCTGCGTTAAAATGAAAATCCTCTCCAATTACTCCAAGCTCATTATTGTGAAGCCCCACCTCTATATTAGACACAGTTGGTAAAGGCAACTCTATTTCAGTGTCATCATGGATACAAGAAGTAAGATTCAGAATTGGAAATAAGAGTAATACGTGTAGTTTTAAGTTTAATTTCATTCTGTTTTGTGTTTAAATTAGCTATGCTTTTATATACAAAATAATGGATGTTAGCTATTAGTTTTTTCACGAACGAATAGTTAACACCTCAATTATGCAATAATGTTGCATTATACTAAAAAACCTCCGTTTATAACGGAGGTTTTTTATTTAATTCATAACACATACACTTTTCATATCCGGGATATTCCCTGCATTTCAAAAGCTTAATGTTGATTACAGCGATGCTGGGACATGCATTCGTCTCTACATATATGACTGGAAAATAACAATGCACCAAAATCGGTAAATAGGAATACACCATTTTTGGCAACAATAATACACCAATAAGTTTCCCACTGGGGCATGCCCCAGTGGGAAACTGCACTAATTTGCTAGTCTACCAAAACTAGCACTTTATGAATGTGTATTTGAAAAAATTTATGGTTTATTTTGAGATCCACCGCCTTCACCGGGGAGCTTTGGGCCAGTATAGAGGGCGGGAGGAGCGAAAACGCAAAAACCTTATCAGATTGGGGGTAGACCAAGACCAAGCCTATGCTTGAAGCCGTACCAGAAAAGGAGGGCAGTGGCTCAAAGCCCAATTCTGATCACGACTATCACTTTGTCACGCCTGAGAAGAAAGGGAATGGTGTGTGAGCCTCAACCTGAGCCAGTTGGCTCAGGTCGGGCTACTCGACTGTAGAGCGTTTTTTTATTCCATTTCTTCTATCGGTATTTGATTTTTTGAGTTGCTTATCAAAACTGCATAATCAATAAAGTCCGTAGTTGGTTTATTTTTCAGGGTTTTTCTATTGCTTTTCTTTAAAAACAATTTGACCTCAATTAAGTCTGTTCCTTTTTTATATGGAGAGTTTTCACCGTTCAGTTTGAACAAGGTAACGTCCGATAGTTTTGTCTTCTTTAGGTTTTTTATGCCTTTAAAATATTCTTTCCAATAATCTCCAATACCAAAGCCTTTCTCTACCGTGTAAGCTTCGTAATCTCCATTATCATCATAAATTTTATCCCAAAGCACCTCACTTTTAGTCAAGTAGCCCATAACAGTTATGACATTATTTCTATCGTAAACATTTTGTTCAATAATTCTTGTAAAGAAAGGAGCTGAATTTTCTTCACGTTGCTTTTCTATGTGAAAAAATCCGTATTTAAAAAATTGCTTTTTATTTCCTAAAGTAAAGATGTTTTTTAGGTATACATAATTGTCAAAAATTATTTCTTCCCGTCCTTTTTCTGTGTCAAAATTATATTTGAAATTTTTTAGAATATGATGGAAACTTATGGTGTCTGAAATCTGAATGGAGTAAACGCTTTTGTTTTCTTCGTAATCGCTTATGAAGTTTTTTAGAAGTTCTGTAGTTTCTTTATTTCGAGTGCTGAAATTGATTTCTTTGTTATCAAATTTTGTTTGCAGTGCTGTTTTTAGTTTCCAATTTTGAACTTTATCAATCAAAAGTAAAATGTGTTTTATAGGAAATTGATATTCAGCAATAGCATCAAAACCAAGAACTTTTATAGGATTTTGGGGATAAGTTTTATTCAGTAGCCTTAATTTTTTCCAATGTTCAAATGTTTCAACTGTTCCTTCTTGATTAACGATGGTTTGGAATGCCAATGTCAATTCTCTTAGAAGCTCTTCGTTTCCTGTTTCTAAATATTGTTGAAAGAAAAATGCTTGACTATAACTTGTTTCGGGAATATAGTAGTCAATCAAGCCTTGTTTTTTTAAACTTTTAATTAGCAAAATTTCGGCTTCATAAGTTTTGGCACTTCCGTGATAAGCGCCAAATCCCATGATATTAAAATCTTTTTGAGGGAATTCAAATTCTGTCGAGGTTAAATCAAATCGATTGTTTTTTAAATATTCTTTTTTTGACTGTCCAAAAGTTAGAATAGATGAAATGCTAAAAAGGAGAATTAAAATTTTGCTCATTATTTTTTTATTTGGTCTTCGTTCTGTTGGATATTCCGGTCGATGTTGACCCCTGTTCCGGTGATATTGACCCCTCTGCAGAGGCTGTTTTGGTAGTATAGTCAGAAGACTGACAATTTTACATTTTTTTTCTGAGACTTTCCCCTTTTAACACGATTCTGTAGGAGGCGTGCACCAACCGGTCAAGGATGGCGTCCGCTATGGTCGGTTCACCTATTACATCATACCAGCTTGAGACAGGGAGCTGGCTTACAATAACAGTGGATTTTTTACCATGTCTGTCTTCGATAAGTTCCATAAAGTCCATTTGTTGTTGTTTGTCCAGGTGTGTGAGCCCGAAGTCATCCAGGATAAGCAGGTCTGTTCTGGCCATTTTATCGAAGAACTTGAGCACGGTACCGTCCAACCTTACCATCTTGATTTTGAGCATAAGCTTCTGGGTATTGAAGTAGGCGACCTTTTTGCCGTGCACACAGGCCTGATGGCCGAGGGCCGAGGCCAGGTAACTTTTTCCGCAGCCGGTGGCTCCCGTGATAAGTACCGCATCACCATGTTCCATATATTCCCCGGTCGCCAGTGTTGTCAGGAGCATGTCATCCAGGCCCCTGGTCCTGTCCAGGGAAAGTTCTTCCAGGGAAGCCCTGTAACGGAAGCCCGCATTGGATTCCAGTCTTTTGAATCTCCTGTTGTCCCGTTCCTGTTCTTCTGCCTGCAGCATAAGCTCAAGGCCTTCGGTAAGGGAGAGGCTTTGGTTTTTACGGGTCTCCTGTAATGTTGCCCAGGTCTGGCGCATGCCATGGAGCCTGAGTTTGATAAGTTGTGTTTCGATCGGGTTGGGCATAGTTGTTTAAAGTTTAAGTTATCGTTGTTCGTTGTAATATGTTCTTCCCCTGACGTTGCCGTGTTTGGGAAGTTCCTTGCCGGAGGCTTCCGTTGTGGCTTCTGTCATATTGTTTTCCAGCATGTTCTTGATAAAGCCATAGCTGTATTGATTGTACTCCATGGCGATATTGCAGGCCTTGTCCAGCCGCTGTTCATCCACCTTCCTGGCCAGGGCAAGTAAGCCGTCACAGGTCCTGTAGAGTTGCTCAGGGTACCTGTCCTGCTTAAAGATCAGGGCAATGTATTTGGCGAAGGTATTGGAGTATTGGGCAGCTTTGTCGCGGTAATACGCCGGACTTCTGTCCCTGTAGTGTTGGTGTTGGGAACACAGGTGTTCTTTGAGTGTGGAATAAGGCCCTTGCTGGAAGCCCCTGCCGTGTATGGCCACCCGTTCCCCTTTATGGAACACATAGAGCATGCTGCGGGTGTAGACCACCTTTACCTTCTGGCCTATCAGGGAATATGGCACGCTGTAATAGTGCTTGTCCCGGGACAGGTAGACGTGGTTGTTCTTGGCTACCGTCAGTTCGGCATAATGCCTCAGCTCGAAGCGCTCCCCGGGAAGCTTTCCCAATAAGTGCTTCTCATCGGCCAGGAACCTTTCCTCCCTGCAGTAAGGCTTTTGCTGCATACGGGTCTGGTTATGGGCCTTCACCTTTTCGGCAATGGCCCGGTTCAGGCTGTGTATGTCGAAGAATTGGACGTTCCTGAGCTTGGCATATACCCGGGAATAGAGCACCTTTACCTGGTTTTCCACCAATGCCTTGTCCTGCGGTTTCCTTGCCCTGGCAGGCACTACGGCCGTGCCGTAATGGTTGGCAAAGTCCTCCAGGGCCCGGTTGATACCTGGCTCATATTTGTCGGCCTTGTTTACGGCCGCTTTTAGGTTGTCAGGGACGAGCAGCTGTGGCACCCCTCCCAGCTGCTCCATACAACAGCCCAGGACGTGCAGGAAGTCGGGGATGGTCTGGGAGGGCACAGCCATGGCAAAGGCATAGTCCGAATAGGGCAGGCAGGCCACGAACAGTTGGCACCTGATCTCCTCCCCGGTCTCCCTGTCTATGTAGCAGATGGGCTTGCCCGCAAAGTCTATATACAGCTTCTCTGCCGGTTTATGGTCAAGCACCATGGAAGGCTTTGCCCTGGCCACCTCCTGCTGGCCAAGGTGATAACAAAACTGGCTCCGGCCATACCCTTCGGGGTAAGATTCCCTGTATTCCTCCCATAGAAGGGTTTTGGTCACCCCTTTACGCTTGAGTTCTTTTTGATAATAAGGGAGGTTGGCTATAAAGTGCTCGTAACGGGGGTCTTTATAGGACGGATCCCCTGAAAGGAACAGCTTCTCAACTTCGGGGTCTTCCATGGACAGCAGCTTTTTGGTTGTAAGCCCTGTCTTCCTGTTGTTTTCCAGCAGCTTGTCAAGCTTGAAAAGATAGCTTTTTACCGTGTTCTTGCTCATGTCCAGCATACGGGCAATGGTTTTGATACCGTTGCCCTGCTGCCGTAAAATAATCATCTGTTTGATCTGACTCATCGGTTTTGGTTTTCCTGCCATCGGACTATACTTAGCGGTTTTTTAAAATGTCCGCTAAAAAACCAAAACAACTCCATAGAGGGGGCAACTTGCTCCGGAATCCAGGATCCAAAGGGGTCAGCTTGCTCCGGAATCAGCTCAATATTATTCTTCAGGGGGTCAGCATCCGCCGGAATGGCAGGCGGTTCCGGCACCTAAAGCCACTTCGGTACTTGAATTATTGCCTGGATCCAAGGGGTCAACTTGCTCCGGAATATCCAGTTCTGTCAAATTGGCTATAACACAGAGCTATCGGCCATATGTCCGCAGCTAGTGAATAGCACTAAAGAAGTAAAATCTGCAGAAGCTCACAACGGTTCCATATGACACTGCGTTCTGAAAGTAAAAATCTCCTGCGAGGAAAAGTTGGTAGAAAGCACTGATACATATGCCCGATCAGCGACTATTAGTAGACGTTTTGTTTTCCTCGATTGCCTTGTTTCTCAGTCTTTCAATAAATGATGTTGAGGTATAATAGATATTCCAACTCCCGTTATCAAATGATTCCGACTTAGTTCTGAAAGGAGCAATTGGCTCAGCAGGTTTTGGTTCAAAGTCATTAAGCAGCCGGTTACTTGCGAATATGAATAATTTTCCATCTGTTGTCACATAGGGACACTGTTCTCTCGCTTTTGAGTTTATTGGTTCTCCTAAGTTCATAGGGGGAGTCCACTGGTTGTCAATGTTAAAGCTTATGTATAGATCAAGGCTCCCAACAGTATTTTCTAAGTTGGTTCCTCTAAAAATCAAATAATCTTCTTCTGGAGAAATAAAGGGGTCTCCGACGCTTGCATTTAAGTTTATAACATCTGGTAACCTTTCAACTAAGTAGGTTGAGTCAGTTTTGATACCTTTATAAATGTCTCCGTTAGACCAAGTGTTGAAATAGATATCTCCTTTTTTAGTTAAAGAACTATAATAATCACCAGTTTCGGTTAGAGGAACTAGCTGAGGTTCAGTCCATAGATCGCTATTTTTTTCTACAAACCATATATTGTTTCTTTCAATATTAGATGTGTCAGAGGTTGGTCTATTTGAAGTAAAGTAGAGTCTTGATCCATCTGGTGAAAATATTGGATCGACTTCAGAGTATTTACTTGAAAACTCAACAAAACTTGGCTCTGTCCATGTGTTGTCTTCTTTTAGTTTTAAGCTTACAATTTGTCCTCGGTTGGGGAGTAGTAAAGTATAATAGAATTCTTTACCATCTGGTGAAAAAGTGCCATTGTATTCATAGAGGCTCGATGAAATTACTCCAGGAGCAAGTAGTTGAACTGAGTCAGATGGGGCAAGTCCAAAAAATGGATCTGACAAAGTTTCTACCTCATTTTCAGTTCTTGAGACACACCCAGCAATCAAAAGAGTCAAAGCAAGTTTAGCTATGGAATTAATCATGTTCACGGTTTGGCATGCCTACTAACGGTCTGTGTATGGCGTCGTAGCATCCCGTGGGGTGCTATGCACTATACACCTTGTTGCCAGTAGTGCTTTATGCTACTTTAAATTCCGATTCGTTCATTTCAACACTAAATCGAACATTTGCTTTTAATGCTCTGAATACTTTTAAAATCGTTTCGATAGTTACGTTTTTAGTATTTCTTTCTAATTTAGAGATTTGTGATTTTTGAACTCCAATTAATTCTCCGAGTTGTTCCTGGGTCAATTTTCTTTCTTTTCGGACAGACTTTATCATATCTCCAAGAACTTCCATTCGCAAGTCAAATTCGTATTTGTCACGTTCTGGTGTTCCAACTTTTCCAATGTCCTTGTCCTTCATTTGGTCAAGTGTCATCATTTTCATTTTTTTATTTTTCGTTGCCATAATTTTAAGTTTATTCATCAAAATATTCAGCTCTAATTTTCAATGCTTTCTCAATTTCTACTTTTGGAACTTTACTTACTTTTTTTATCATTCCGTGTGTCGATAACACAAGTGTTTCGGTTTTATCAGTTTTGTCCCAAAACGCAAAGAGTCTGTATTGAATTCCTTGATAAAGTGTTCTAAATTCCCAAATATCATCTGTCAGTTTTTTAAACAGTTTTGGGTCATTTTCGAGTTTAGCTTTATCCAAATTATAGTAGATTTTCTTTTTGGCTTTTAAATCTAATTTTGACATAAATTCAATAGCTTGTTCAAGAAAAATTACTTCAAATTTTGGTTTCATTCAGTTCTTTTGTCGTTTTATTTTAACAAAGATAACAAAAAAGTTGAATTATATGGAAACTTTTGGTGATTTTGTCCGCATTGCGCACAACGGTCTCGTATAACCGTCAGTTACGGGTTAAAGTTAAACAATCTTTCGGCAGAGACCGACGGTAGCAATTCCGAGTGGATTCGGACGTAGTCGAATCCGCCGTAATTGCGGTTATACATTGTTGTACAACGTATTTTATTTTCAGAAAGAACTTACCTTTATCGGAATACCTAATCTTTCATAAAGTCCTTTATATGTTTTTATTTTAATCAAATTAGATTCAATAGTAAGGTCTTTGGTTTTGAGTTGTATTTTCATTTCAACTTCCAAATCGCCTTCAGAATGACTTATAGTGTTAGAATGAAATAAAATGTATTGATTTGGTGCTAATTCCATTGTCCAGTAACTGTTTCCACAAGATGAACCAAAAGTCGTATGAAGTGTTTCCCATTTTTTATCTTTTTCAACTTTTGTTTCTAAATTTCCGATAGTTGCATCTATTCTCGGAATTTTGATTGTATCATTTGTGAAGTTGAATAAATAAACTTCCATATAAATTCCTTTATTTTCCGCGACGATTTGATAATCTTTCGAGATATGCATAAAAACACCTTCTTTAGTTTCAAGGCTTTTTACTAATTCAGAGCTATAATCGATTGATTCAGTTTTTTTAAACCAACCGTTTATATCTCTCCAAATAAAGTCCATTTCGAAATTCATTTTTTTATTCGAAGTTTCTTGAGCATTTAAAGAAATTCCAATTCCAATGAATAATATTGTTAATAGTATGTTTTTCATATGTTGTACAACGTCTCGGCTAAACGTAGTGGCGGATTTAAGACCACCAACTTTTCAATTTAGACCAAAAGCTTGTTTTATTATTACTGGTTTCAATTACCGACTCACCCGCCATTACTTTTGAGCCATTGTGTGTGCCTTGAATGGTGAATATAGGTCAAAAAGTTGACCGTTCCAACGGGTGAAAGTCCCTTAAGCGCGGGAGTCGTTACCCGAAGCCAAGCAAGTGGCAAGGTGGTTTGGAGTAATCCATGCACTGAAGTAAGCCAGACTGCGGTGTCTGAACTGACGAACAGAGCCTGTCCCGGCTAAACGGGAAACCACATACCGAGGCTATGAGGTCGGATGAGGCAACACATCATGCCAAAGTCCAAAGCCCTGAAAAGGGACCGTACCAAAACAGTAGATGTGGCAGGGTTAGGCACAAGGATATTCACCTTACCGAGGGAGGTCTCTAGACGTCTGGAACGTCCAAGAGAAGTCAGCCGAGGTCATAGTAGCTGGAGGAACGAGCAGGGATTGCCAAAACCATACCCCTGAAGGACTCACAGAACAGCGAAGGACTGAACATTGGATTACGTCCAAATTCGATAGGGAGCAACATTTGGGGCAGCCCTATCTTAAGCAGGACCGAGCGTGAAGAAATGATCCCATAGGATCATTTTAGCAAGGGGCCGGAATGCAGGGGAGGTTAACAGATTAAATTATGATAGAAAAAGTACTCAACCGTAAGAACCTCTACAAAGCCTACCGACAGGTAGTGCGAAATAAGGGTTCGGCAGGGGTGGACGGCATGAAGGTCACCGAACTGATTTCCTATCTGGAAAGCAACGGGGACAGTATTGTCACATCCATCCTGAACCACACGTACGTACCGAAACCTATCAAGGGGGTGGAAATCCCCAAGAGTAACGGAAAGACAAGATTGCTTGGAGTTCCCACAGTGGTAGACAGATGGCTCCAACAGGCGGTAAGCCAAGTGCTGATGACCAAATACGAACTTACGTTTGAGGAACACAGCTACGGCTTCCGCCCTGAAAAGAATATCCACAAGGCGGTTTCACAAGCACTGAAAAACATCAATGATGGCTATCAGGACATCGTGGACATCGATCTTAAGGGATTCTTTGACGAGGTTGACCACTCGACCCTACTACAGTTCATTTACCAACGGGTAAAATGCCCGACTACCATGCGGCTTATCCGAAAGTGGCTGCGTGCACCCATCCAGATCAATGGAAAACTGCACAGGCGTCGAAAAGGCATGCCACAGGGCTCTCCGATAAGCCCGCTTCTTTCCAACATCCTTTTGGATGTTCTGGACAAGGAACTGGACAGGAGAAACCTGAAATATGTGCGTTATGCTGACGATTTCAGCATCTACACCAAGTCAAAGAAGGAAGCCAGAAAAGTGGGCAACGAGATTTACCTCTTTTTGAGGAACAAGCTCAGGTTGCCCATCAACAGGGAGAAAAGCGGTATCCGAAGACCCTCCAACTTCGAACTGCTGGGACATGCATTTGTCCCAGCATACCAGAAGGGGGCCAAAGGAAAATACCAGTTGGTGGTGAAGAAGAGCAGTTGGGAATCCCTCAAACGTAAGCTCAAGCAGATCACCAAGAAAACCAGACCTTACAGTTTTGAGGAACGGTTGAAAAAGCTGGCAGAGGTCTGGCGGGGATGGGTAAACAATTACCGTCTTGCCAGTATCAATGCAAAACTAAAAGCCATGGATGAATGGCTGAGAAACCGGCTTAGATACTGTATCTGGCATGATTGAGGACAAAGCGGGAGCTTTGGGCCAGTATAGAGGGCGGGTTTGAGCGAAAACGCAAAAACCTGATCAGATTGGGGGTAGACCAAGACCATGCCTACGCATGGAGTAGAACCAGAAAAGGAGGATGGGCAGTGGCTCAAAGCCCGATTCTGATTACCACTATCACTTTGTCACGCCTGAGAAGAAAGGGATACGAATCCATGCTTTCCTACTATCTCAAATCGCAACCTACAATCCAGTAAACCGCCGTATACAGCCTGTACCGATGACTATCGGTAAGACCCGTACGTATGGTGGTGTGAGAGCCTTAACCTGAGCTACTTGGCTCAGGTCGGGCTACTCGATTGTAAGGCGTTTTTCATTCTTTCATTAAATTCTTTTGGTTCGTCAATATGTAGTCCAAGTAGATTAAATCTCTTTTTCATACCATAAAGTCCGACTAATTCGTTCTCCTTTTTCAAGTGAATTATGACATTATGACTTTCAAGTTCTCCAAGTGGCGAAAGTGTTTTGGTCAATTCTTCTTTTTCTAATGACTTTCTTGAGAGTTCAACTTTGTCAATGTCTGAAAAGGGAATATCAACTTCATTTAAAATGCCATATTTTAAAGTTAAACTGTCTTTGTTGATTGAAATAGGTCTTTTGGAAAGTGATTTTGCAAATCCGAACACTTGAATAGCAGTGTAAACACTTAATGCCGTTAAAATCCAAGCAGCAACTATACTCCAACGAGCAAGTAAGAAATGAAGTGCAACTGTTTCAACGGCAATAATTAAAATGAACGCATAAAAAAGAGCAGGTGTTCCGCTTTTTTTATGATAAGTAAATTCATCATCATTCGTTTCTCTTGTTTTCCAATTTATGAAACCATAGTAGAAAACGGCAACTTCTGTCGCAAATGGTAATACAAGTTTTTTGGGAAGAATTTCGCTACAACCCTTTTTTAAGGTATCATAAAAGTCTGGTGTTGCACTTTTCAGTTCTTTGTATGTTTTAACGGTTCTACGGACTTTAATTATAACAAAAGTTAATATTGAGATTTCAATTACTGGTAAAGCCCAAGTTTTGAAGATTGATAAATATGTTTGACTTTCTTGCGGTAAAAAATATGAACCGACTAAAAGTCCAATTATCATAACTGGAATAACTGTGGTATTAGGTATTTTGGATTTTCGGATTAGCAGAAAGTAAACAAATGGAACCGTCAAAAGTAGGTCAGCCGTTATTGCAAAATTCAAAGTATCATTCCCATTTAGAAATGAAGACTTCATTAGCAAAATTAGAATGCCTAAAAGTAAAAGAGGAATTCCAAAATTGATAAGATTACGATTTATTGGTATTGTTCCGTTCATATCGTTTTTTTTTTATGCCTTACAACGCCCTGTGTAGAAGCAGTAGCAGCCTTTATTCCATCAATATCCCGAAAGCAACTACCTTTGAGCAGCGACTTACGCTTCCTGCCTGAACCAAAAAAAGCTATTGTTTCTACACCTTGTTATAGTGCGTTTGTTTTGTTTCCGTTATCAGTTTTCCTTTTTGGACACTTGATCCAGCCAAGGTTTTTCCACAGACCTCAACTGTCAGGGTGACCTTCTTTTTCCCAATCTCCCCCTCCTTTCGGCTTCCTTCAATCGCTCCCCTCAAATCGACAAAACGGGAGCCGAAGCCCCTCTTCTTCCCTCCTCCTTCAATCTCCTTTTTCAAAACCCTTCAATGAGCCGCCAAAAACATCGCTAAGTGATGCTAAAATGCTCACCCCAATGCGCTATAACGCCCTGTGTAGAAGCAGTAGCAGCCTTTATTCCATCAATCTCCCGAAAGCAACTACCTTTGAGCAGCGACTTACGGTTCCTGACTGAACCAAAAAATGCTATTGCTTCTACACCTTGTTATAGTGCGTTTGTTTTGTTTCCATTATCAGTTTTCCCTTTTGGAACCTTGATACAGCCAAGGTTTTTGCACAGACCACAACTGTCAGGGTGACCTTCTTTTTTCCAATCTCCCCCTCCTTTCGGCTTCCTTCAATCGATCCCCTCTAATCGACAAAACGGGAGCCGAAGCCCTCTTCTTCCCTCCCCCTTCAATCTCCTTTTTCAAACCCCTTCAATGAGCCGCCAAAACCATCGCTAAGTGATGCTAAAATGCTCACCCCAATGCGCTTATAACGCCCTGTGTAGAAGCAGTAGCAGCCCTTCTTCCATCAAAACCCCGAAAGCAACTACCTTTGAGCAGCGACTTACGGTTCCTGCCTGAACCAAAAAAAAGCTATTGTTTCTACACCTTGTTATAATGCGTTTGTTTTGTTTCCGTTATCAGTTTCCCCTTTTGGACACTTGATCCAGCCAAGGTTTTTTGCACAGACCACAACTGTCAGGGTGACCTTCTTTTTTCCAATCTCCCCCTCCTTTCGGCTTCCTTCAATCGATCCCCTCAAATCGACAAAACGGGATTCGAAGCCCCTCTTCTTCCCTCCTCCTTCAATCTCCTTTTTCAAAACCCTTCAATGAGCCGCCAAAACCATCGCTAAGTGACGCTAAAATGCTCACCCCAATGCGCTATAACGCCCTGTGTAGAAGCAGTAGCAGCCCTTCTTCCATCAAAACCCCGAAAGCAACTACCTTTGAGCAGCGACTTACGGTTCCTGCCTGAACCAAAAAAAAGCTATTGTTTCTACACCTTGTTATAGTGCGTTTGTTTTGTTTCCGTTATCAGTTTCCCCTTTTGGACACTTGATCCAGCCAAGGTTTTTTGCACAGACCACAACTGTCAGGGTGACCTTCTTTTTCCCAATCTCCCCCTCCTTTCGGCTTCCTTCAATCGATCCCCTCAAATCGACAAAACGGGATTCGAAGCCCCTCTTCTTCCCTCCTCCTTCAATCTCCTTTTTCAAAACCCTTCAATGAGCCGCCAAAACCATCGCTAAGTGACGCTAAAATGCTCACCCCAATGCGCTATGACGACCCGGCTATGCGCAGTGCGGGATTGAAAAGTCGAAACTTTCAATCTGGCACAAACGGTAGCCAAAGCTGCGTTTTGTGTTTTAAATTTATTCAACAAAAACGTCAAAGCGGAGCTTTGGCGGAATAGAATCACCGACCTTTCGGTTATTACCTCAGCCCGCATTGCGTATAGGTATTGTTGTGTGCTGGCTTTTATTTTTTCCAAAATTCCCACCAATTTTTGTCTTTGTTTCTTTCTCTAGTTACAATTTCTTGAGTGTCAATTCCCAAAGCCGTTCTTGCGTTGTAAGCAGTCAAGTAGTCAGAATGGTCAATGTAACTCCGTATTTTTTCCTTTATTCTACTATCCTGAAATTGTGACAAATAATGAAATATAGTTATCCGAGAATACTTGTCTTTTACATTGTCAAATTCTTTAAGCGCCAAGTCTTTCATTTCAGTATCTCCACCTTTAACTTCATTGATATAGCTTGCCCAAATAATCTTCGAGGTTGCACTCTTAGCTGAATTCAGTCTTTTATTCAAACTCGTCAGAGAATCTGTTGATTTCAAAATTGCGAGAGTTTCGCCTATTAACTCGTCATCTTTTGTTTCAAGCATTTCAATGAGTCTTTTCTCAACTTCTCGTTTGTCTTGGTCAGTTAAGTTCAGAACTAAATGCTCATTACTAAATCCATTTCGGTGCTGATAGTCGGCAGGTGGAATTAGTTCTTTGATTATTTGGTTAATAGTTTTCACTTCGTTTTTTCAGCTTGCACACAACGTTTTGCATATGGCTTGTGGCGGTTTCGAAGCACTTTCCTGTCCATCAAAACCAAAGCTAGCTACTAAGCGAAAACCTTGCTGGCAGCCGTTCACCCGCTATAAGCTATATGCGTTGTTGTGCCACGTTTTTTTATTTTTCTTTCAATTCTAATTGAGGATAAACGACTTCTTTTATGTAGTCCATTATCCAATCGTCAGCTTGTTTTAATTGGTAAATCCGCTTATTCAATTCTTTAATCACTCGTTCTTTAAGGTTTTCGTCCTTTTGTTTATTGTCATCAATGGTGTTGTCGTAAACTATTACGCAAAGAGCGTCCATCAGTAAATTTCTTTTGTGGTCGAGTAGCGCAACGTTGTCGAGAATGTTCAAGATATTATCTAAGTACTTCTCGTCAGCCAACAGAAGTTCTTCGTCTTGTCCCATTAAATACAATTCAGGATTTGTCGCCCATTCTTTTAACAATTCAAAGTCCAAGTCAGGAGTTTGGTAATAGATAATAAATTTTGTGGCTGAACATTTCTTACAGTTCTTTCCAACGACTTCATTGATATCCACAAGTTCGAAAGCCGCTTCTCTTCTTGATACGCTAATTTGCTCTTTGCTTCCGCAATTAGAACACTCCCTTTCTATGGTATAGCTGTCTTTCATTTTAATGTGGCACAATCGGGTCACGCAGGGGAATCTCACCCCCACGTTCCCACAGAACCGTGCATGAGACTCTCACCTCACACGGCTCTTCATGTTTATAAATCGCTCGGTACTAAATGTACCTAAGGTCGAGCCAATTTCCAGTGCTCGAATAAGCCGGGATTGGTTCTGTATTTTTGCTTCAGCCATTTTACAGCTGCCATCTTGTACAGTTCTTTTTCCCATTTCACCCATTTGAGCAGCCTCTGGTTGAGTTGGTTCCACACGTAGCGCATGGTTTCACCTCTCAGCTTGTGATAGTAGTTGATCATCCCCCTGATAATGGGATTCAGTCTTTGGGCTACCTCCTCCAGCGGTCTTCGCCACTTGTGGATGCCCATGTTCCTAAATTTACCCAGTATCGATGTTCTGGATTTGATGCTTACAAATGTCCCCGGCAATAGCATGCCCCGGCCTTTAATGGTTTTCATGGATGGTTTGATGGTAAAGCCCAGAAAGTCATATTTGCGGGGATATTTGGTCTCTGACCATCCCCGCAGGTTGACAATCTTTGTCTTCACCGGATGCAGCTGTAAATGACAGGCCTCCATACGCTTGGTAATTTCCCTGAGCATATATTGCGCTTGCCTCTCCGTTTTGCAATGCACCACTATATCATCTGCGTACCTTTCAAAAGGCTTTTCCGGATGATGTTTTGCCATCCACCGGTCAAAGGTCACATGCAGAAAGAGATTTGCCAGAAGTGGGCTGATGACCCCGCCCTGCGGTGTACCTGCCTTTGTCCGGATAAATTTTCCTTCCGCCATGATCCCTGCTTCCAACCATCGTGACACATACAGGGCCACCCACTTGTCCTTGCAGTAATGCCCCAGTGCTTTCATCATCAGCTCATGGTCTATGTTGTCAAAGAACCCCTTGATGTCGAGGTCGACCACAAAGTCATGGCCGAAACAATTCCGCTGTGACTGTCTTACTGCTTGATGTGCGCTTCTGCCCGGCCTGTACCCAAAGGAGCTTTCATGGAACAACGGCTCCAGCTGTTTCTCAAGATGGTGACGTACCACTTGTTGGGCGATACGGTCGAGCAGGGTGGGAATACCGAGTTTCCGGGTACCCCCGTCTTTTTTGTCGATTTCCACCCTTCTTACCGGCAGGGGAAAATAGCTGCCGGAGGTCAGCCGGTTTCATAGTCTGTACAGGTGGGAAGATCGATCCCTGTCGAGTTCCGCCCAGCCCATCTCATCTATGCCCGAACCGCCTTTATTGGCTTTTACCGCTTTGTACGCCTCCCATACCATCACTTTGGTAATCGGTTGCGATTTTGTCTCATAATAGTCTGTCATCCCAATTATATCATTGGTTGTAAACCGGTCTGAAACCAAACATGCCCGGCCCTTCGCTCCATACCCATTACAGGTACTTCATCACTACTACGACCGGGTCTGCCACCCATGCCTCACCCAACCACGGGTGCGGGTTTCCTCTCTCGATTTGGCCCGGCGGCATGGATTTCACTTGTTCCTTAAAACAGCCTGCATATGCGTCCCGCCAACTTAACCCCGGATGCCGCGTACCCAGTAATTAGGTCTCCGGTACGCTTGATCATAGGTACAACCGTAATTACCTATTTTTGACATCATATCTTGCCTGACGAGGCTTCATCATTGGTTCACTTTCGTTCGACTCACATATGCACACCTACAGGAATCTTTGTTCCCGTTTTTCCTTATCGCTCACCACAACACCGTTTCCAGACGTCGCAGCATAAGGTGGTTTGGTGACCGCCCCTAAACGCCGTCACCGAGAGGCCTACTCTCATCTGTTTTAAAGCACCAACAATCAAATTATTGTTGTTCAAGTCACACACGGTCAAGGCTATACGTAGTGCGGGGTTAGAAAAACGAAAGCTTTCAAATTTGCACCAACGGTAGCGAGCCGTTTTTATGTTTATTATTTTCTTGCAATAAATATACAAACTGCGAGCGGAATAAATGCTACAAACTTTAGGTTAGCTATTCAACCCGCATTACGTGTAGCCAATGTTAGCAACAGTTATTTTAGTTCGTTTATAAATAGTTCATATCCACTTTGTTCAAGTACGTTTTCAACATTTAATTCGTAAATATCTTTCCAACTATCTGCTCCGTTTTTCTCCACGTATTTTTCTATTATTCGGAATCCTAACCAATAGTTAAGACTTTTTGGTGCATTTTTAAACAATTGCTGTTTATCATTCCTTAACAATCGGTTATCACCACTTTCATCATCGAAGTACTGCTTTAATTCATTGAATAACTGCCTTTCGTGTTCTAAATACCAATTCCAGTCGCTTTCGCTCATATTTTCTACAGCTTCTTGTTTTGAAATTTGTCCATCGAAAAATACCCACGTAAAATAGCAAGCAAATCCCTCATCGATAGTTTGTCTTAATGCCGAATTCTTTTTTGGGTCATTTTTTCGGAAAGGTTCATAAGCGAGATGATTTAATTCGTGAGGAATTCCTTTTTCTATTGTGTATTCAATATCCTGTTCTTTATAATTTAGCTCAATACAAAATTGGTCGTTGTCACAACCACCAAATAATATTCCAGTTATTGGTGTAAATAAGATACTGATTGTCGATTCTACCTTATGTGGCACTAATAGATTGAATTTAGTGAGGTTGTTCTCTAAAACAGAGTCAAGTTTCATATTCACAAGCGTTTCTGCTCTTTGGTCAAAAAAGGCTTTGTTTTCTGGATAGAGCGTTCTATTCCATTCAATCATCCCTTTTGTCGTTTTAAATTTATCGCTGTTTTCTTCTCCGAAAATCATTCCGTAACAGTTGTCCCAAAGTGCTTGGTGAGGTCGATAAACCTTTTCGACAATCATTGTACTGTCGTATTCAACTCCTTGGTGAGCCAAAACCTGGCTTTTAAATAGGTTTTTGATTGTTATCCCTTGAATACTTATGCTGTCCGATAAATTTTTGATTTTCTCAATATAATCGGATTCACCAATTTTCGGACTATTCTGTTTTTTGTTCTCTTTACAAGAAAAATGCATTAAAAAAATTCCGATTATTAGTATTTGCAGAATTTTCTTCATAATTGTTGCTAACGCCCTGTGTAGAAGCAGTAGCAGCCTTTATTCCATCAATATCCCGTAAGCAACTACCTTTGAGCAGCGACTTACGGTTCCTGCCTGAACCAAAAAAAAGCTATTGCTTCTACACCTTGTTATAGTGCGTTTGTTTTGTTTCCGTTATCAGCTTTCCCTTTTGGACACTTGATCCAGCCAAGGTTTTTGCACAGACCACAACTGTCAGGGTGACCTTCTTTTTTCCAATCTCCCCTCCTTTCGGCTTCCTTCAATCGATCCCCTCAAATCCACAAAACGGGGTTCGAAGCCCCTCTTCTTCCCTCCCCCTTCAATCTCCTTTTTCAAAACCCTTCAATGAGCCGCCAAAACCATCGCTAAGTGACGCTAAAAGCTCACCCCAATGCGCTATAACGTTCCGTGTATGGTGTCGTAGCATCCCGCAGGGTGCTATGCACTATACACATTGTTAGCTGTAGTGTTTCTTATTTTTTATATTCTTTTCGCGATTTTTCAACTCCATTTTCATAAATAACTTCATATTTTAAATTTCCATCTTCATCATATGATTTTGTTATTCCATGTTCCTTTCCTTCTTTCATCTCTTGGTACAAAGACAGTTTATTATTGTTATATGTGTATTGCTTTCCGTGTCTTTTATATTCCAAATACTCTTGTTCGTTTCTTTGAGTATATCCTTCCCAATATGTGTTCTCATTTATATATAAACCTGTTCCGTCTTTAAGAATTTGAGTTCCATCTTCTTTCCAACAGTTTTGTACAAAAAATTCTTTGTTAATGAATTCAGTCTCACTTTGCATTTGACCATTTGCATAATATCTTATCCATTTTCCATCTCTCTCATCTTTTGTGATATAAATTTCTGTAGATTTTAGATTTCCATTTTCGTAGTAATGGGAATGCAGCTTACCTTTTGGATTTTGAGAGATTGTTATTGAAAATTTATTGTTCCCATTTTCAAAATACTCAGTTTTTATACCTGTTTGTTCTCCATTTAGATAGTGAATTTCGTCTTTTAGCTGTCCATTTTCAAAGTAGCTTCTAAAGATGCCAGATATGGTTCCGTTCTCCAGTGGGATTATTTCTTTTACGCTTTTGTTTGTGTGGTAAGTCTTAAGTTCACCAGAAAAGCTTAAGTTAAATTCGTTTCCATTTTCGTCAAGACAAATTTCATTCGGATTGCTGCGGATATAATTCTCAATGTTTTTCATTGTTTGATCATTGAGATTATAGTATTTATCGTCTAGTTCGTCAAAATCCTTTATTTCTTTATACAGGTTGCTAAACTCCTCTAATCCGCCTTTCCTGGCATCTTTTATTTTTTTGTTCTCTTTTAAGTAAAGTTCATAAGACCGATTTACAAGTTCAGCCATTTTATCATCACCAATGTGTTTCAGTCCTTTTATGATTGTAGGCACATACTTTCCATAGTCATTATAATAGAATTGTGTAAAACCACCATTGGTAACTTGGGCATCTACATACCACCAGTAATAAAGTGCTTTCTGTGCATAGGATAATGTGTTTCCCTTTTTTAATTCACCTTTTCTATCTTGGATATATTCAGAGATTGGTTCGAGAACGAACCATCCAAAGTCAAATCCTGTCAATTTGAAAAATTCCCCTGTGTTTAATTTTGGACGAAAATGTTTCGATTGATCAAATTCCCAATAGGGGTCTTCTTTCGGTTGATTTTGCCCGAAAAGGTTAAAAATGTTCATTGTCAATATTATTAAAAGAAGATTTCTCAATTTCTCGTTTTTCCATTACAGCTAACACTTATATAGAAGCAACCCTATTGCCTCTATATCCATTAAGTCTGCACTAAGATAATCGTTTTTATAAATTATCAAGCGGACTTTTGATCGTTTTGGCCGAAATCCCTATTACATGAGTGTATATTTGGGTGGTCTTGGCACTTTCGTGTCCCAGCATTACCTGAACCTGCCGCATATTGATCCCTTGCTCCAAACAGTGGGTGGCAAAACTATGGCGAAGCGTATGCAGGGTGGCCCACGGATCCACCTGCGCTCCTTCTGCTGCCCGTCGAAAGACCATCTGAAGACTCTTCACAGCGTACTGTCCCCCTTCTTGCCCTTCAAATAGCCAGTAGGATGGTTTGTACTCCTTATAGTACGATCGGAGTAGTATAAGTAACTTTTGTGACAGAATGGTCCGCCGATCTTTCTTTCCTTTGGCTCCTTTGATAAAGATATACCCCTCATCTGACCGGATGTCCCTTACTCTAAGCTTAATCAACTCTCCTGCCCTTAATCCCCCACCGTACACTGTATGAAGCATGGCTTTGTGTTTTAGGTTCTTCGGAAAACTGATGAGTCTTTTCACTTCTTCTTGACTCAATACATTTGGAAGCCGCTTCGCTTTTTTGGGCCGCTGTAGATCGTAATATTCCCTTGGAAGCCCCAATACATGCTCATAATAGCATTTTATTGCGTTGATTGTTTGGTTCTGCTTGGTGCCAGATATTCCGTAGTGCTGGATCAGACCTGCCATATAGGACTCTATCGATGCTTTATCAAGTGTGTTCAGGTCTTTTCCCTCATGAAACATCAGAAACTGCCTGAATTCACTTACATACGTGCGTATAGTATGGCCACTATATGCCTTAAGCAGTAGTTTTTCTTCATATATAGCCAAGATATCAAGCGAAGATGAGGATAGCTCACGATGGGGAAAAGCCGGTTTGGTGTTCTTTTCGCATACCTTCACGTCATTGCCCAAAAGCCCCTTGAGCCAACTGAGGTTCTCGGCAGTGTTCCGAATACTCCATAATTTCTGCACGGGATGATAAAAACTGTCCTCCTTGTCCTTGACAGCCTCTCTTACGGCCTTCATGGGATAGGGAATAAAAAACTTTATTCTTCCTGCTTTTGGGTGTGGATGATAGATAATAGGATCCATATGAAAATAAAGTCAAAAAAAATCATCCAAACGGTCGTTAACCGTTTACTTCCGAATGTAAACGGATAACAACGGATAAACCACCCTGTCAGTCACAACCACAATACCGATCACTATTGGCCTTTTGGAAACATTCTCGGCCTTCATTAAAGGCAAAATAAGCCAGCCCCAAGGTACCGATACTATCCACATAAGGGATCCCTAGCCATTCGTATAGCCCACTGCTGACCAGTAGGATCACCGACATATAGACACATACCAGCGTGCAGTTGGCATCCGCTAGGATCGGATCGGACTGGAGCTGCTTCCCTACTCTTCGCTTCCACAGCACCAATGCCCACATCACCAAAATGGACACCCCAGAAATGACCACGCCCCAAAAAGTGGTGATCGGCTGATGGCCAGTCCAAATGTTATAAAAGCTCGATATAACCAGACCGGCAACCAAAATGTAAAATGCAAACCCCGTAATCCTTAAGGCTGTCCGTTCGAATTCATCTCTTTTGCTCCCTGGATGGCGCTGGATCCTGGTCACCATATGACCAATCCCCAAACCAGAAATCACCTCAATAAAACTGTCTGTCCCAAAACCAAAAAGCGCCAGGCTTTCACCTTCAAATCCCAAATAGGTCGCCAATAATCCTTCCGCCAAATTATACACAATCGTAAAAACAGCGAGGCCAAAAGCTACATTATACAGTTTCTTGTCTCCTACCATTTCATCTGATCCTGTTCACCTGCTGCCAAGATATCTAAATTCCCTTGTCATTTCAACCCCCTTTTTCCTTTTCAGGTCGCAAACCATAGACTAATGCCTATTTCCATCTAACTTCAGAAGGAATTTATTTCGCGGAATTTGGTATGGCTATAGGGAGGTGTATAACTATCCTTTCAGCCTGCATGGGAGAATGTTTTTGGACACATTCCCCAAGGCCTTCAGCCATAATGACTAAAATCGATTTTATTTAAAATAAAACCCGTTCATAAGGCTCTCGCTTCATTCCTCCACTTGGGGTTAATATCCCATCTAAAAGTACAGGGTAAATTGATCACGGAATTTCCCCTATTGTGCCCTCCTATATTCCAAATATGGCTTTCTAATAAGTTAGCTACTTAAGGTTTCTTTCTCAATATCTTGCAATCCGGCTTCAGACATGCTCACGGACCTTTACGATCAAAAACCAGTCGCTGTCTAGTTGGAGATAGCCATAATCATAGCAATAGATATAGACATCTCCCTTTTTATTGATGTACCGATGGGTGTGGTATTTAAACTGAAAGCCTTTGAGGAGCAGTTGCTCCCTAGAGATGCGCATGGTCTCCTTCACATCTGACAGTGCCAACTCAAGGATTTTTCGGTTCTTCTTCAGGGCATTGTTGATCTTTCGGACCGTTTGGTACCTTCCGGACTTGAGGTGGTTGTTATAATGGCTGCGGCAAAAATCATCACAGAACTTTTTGTCCGACCTCCCTTGGATGGGCTTTTGGCAATTCAAGCATTTCTTCTCTTCTAAAAACATGACGTACTCCAATTAATAAAATCAAAAATGAAAGGAATATACACATTTTCATCCGCTTTATCAACCGTATATACCCGACTGTATCCGTTTACAAACGACTACAAACGGCAGCAAACGATTATCACCCGACTATTTCCCTCCCATCTTATCAACTTTGCCATATACTAAAACATTACTAATCATTTAATATTTCACTAAAACAACATACATCATGAATACACTTCGAAACAAAGTACAGTTGATCGGAAGATTGGGCGCCAAGGCAGACTATAAAGTCCTGGACAACAACAACGCCATGGCCCGCCTCAGCCTGGCCACCAACGAAACCTATAAAAATGCCAAAGGTGAACGTGTGGAGGACACCACTTGGCACCAACTGGTCGCATGGGGAAAAGTCGCCGAAATCATCCATAAATACACTGACAAGGGCACCGAAATAGCCATAGAAGGCAAACTGATCAATAGAACCTATACCGATTCGAAAGGGGAAAAGAAATACATCACCGAAGTACAGGTCAAGGATGTAGTTCTCCTGGGCGAAAAAAGCGGTGTTTCAAATTCCTGACCAAGCACTGTTAAGGCTGTTTTCACACCACCTATTGGAGTTATTATTTACAACGTGATGACCTTAACCACATTAGATACATAGGCCACAATAGGATTAAACCCGGTTTATGCACCCGTTGCCGTTGTTACGACAGCTGTGCTGCGGAACCACTAGCATTGAGTTTTCTAACTCAATACCACCTATTGGAGTTATTATTTACAACGTGATTATCTTAACCACATTAGATACATAGGACACAATTGGCCTAGGGGGATTTCAAATCCAGAACAGCACAGTTCATGTATTTGTGGCAGCAGGTGTGCATAAACTGGGGTAAAACACAAACGGCCAGTCCTTTGTGACGTTGAGGCTTTGTGGCAAAACACAGCATCAATAAAGCCTCGTCACAAGGATGCTAGCTATTGCTTTTCTGCTTGCCTCCATAAAAAGAGAGGCCATTTCCTAAGAAACGGCCTCTCTTAAACCCGGATTATGCATTAGGAATCGTAGTGAGAGCTGAAATTGCAAGAAAATCAGTTAGTTTGGAGGCATTAGCGTAGCACCGCTACGGTTATGCCGAAAACTAAAGTGAAACGGCTGATTTTGAAGCAGTTTAAGGTCGCAACAGATAGGCTATTGCATATTCCGGGTTAAATTATAGGTATACGTAATCGTGTCAGTAATAGAAACAACTTATATCAAACGCTAAGTTTCCACGACCGTGGCCTGATAATCGTCATCTATGATCGATTATTTGCCTAAAGTGATCAGTCAAGTTGCCGTTTTGGCAATAAAGCGTATAATCAGATTTGATTATACGCTTTATTGCCAGTAGGTTTTATTTCTCATGGAACACACAGAACTCCCAGAATGAAATAAGGCTTTTCTGAGATTTCCGTGTTTTCTGTGAGCACCTATTTCATTTTCCTGTGATTACTGGTATCATTGCGGATAATCATATAATCAAATTATAAATCAACCTGTTCCTTACTTAAACATCTCTTTGGTGATGCTCACTTCTCCAGTTTCCACATCATAGTAAGCTCCTGCCAGACCAATTTTGCCCTCTTCAAAAAGCTCCTTCAGGACATCACTTTTGTCCAAAATCACATCCATGGTATCGACGACATTTTGCTTGGACACTTCCTCTACAAAAGCAGGATCAGTATGCTCCTTATCGGATTTATCGCTCACCTTTTTGATAGAAGGGTTCACTTTTTCCAAAAGCCCCGTTAGATTTCCCATCTTCACTTCCGAGCATGCACCGGTCACTGCCCCGCATTTGCTATGGCCAAGAACTACGACCAGCTTGGATCCTGCCACTTTGCAGGCATATTCCATGCTGCCCAGAATGTCTTCGTTGGCCACATTGCCAGCGATCCTCACACTGAAGATATCTCCCAACCCCTGATCAAATATCAATTCTGCAGAAGTCCTACTGTCAATACAGCTCAGTACGATCGCAAAAGGCCACTGTCCATCGCGGGTATCGTTTACTTGATTAAGCAGATGTCTGTTTAATTTAAGGTTACTTACAAATCGTTGGTTCCCTTCTTTCAAAAACTCCAGTGCTTTTTTGGGAGTTACTGATGCCTGGGTTTCCGCAGTATGTGCTTTCATGTTGTTTGGTTAGTTTAGTTAATTATTCATTTACTCTTATCCGTATGCTCCCCTCTTGGCGCAGCAAGCTGCTCCCAAGGGGGATTTTGCCGATACGGACAAAGCTTCTGTAATACTAATTTAGTTATTATTTCCGTTGATCAAGTCAGAGATCACTTCTCGATGTGATGTTTTTCCTCTTTTTCGGTAATTAATGATATTTTTATGTTCTGTAGAAACGTGATTGGATTCATCCGAATCATTTTCGAGATTGTAGGCATCTTTAAAACCTACCAGTTTCACGGAAATCTCTCTTTCGCGTGCTTGGATATTTTTAAACTCCCTGATCAGTTCCAACACATCATGTGCCACATAAACGGTGTCTGAAGCATCGATAACGACCTTAGCTCCATCCGGAATATGATTCAGTGTCTGTTTGATGGCAGCTTTGTTGAGGAACGATACCTCTTGTGCCAAGTCCACATGGATCACATCGCCGTCCTGATACCCTTCTTTGTTGAAGTAGTAAACGCGTCTGGCATTTCCCCGGAGGATGAAGAAAACACTGATCACAAGTCCTAATGCCACGCCTTTTAGCAAGTCCAAAAATACTACGCCAGTAAGTGTGGCGATAAACGGAATGAACTGGTATTTCCCTTGGTTCCAGAAGTACTTGAACGTGGCCGGATTGGCCAGTTTATAACCGATCATCAGCAAGATCGCCGCCAACGTAGCCAATGGGATTTTGTTCAAGATAAATGGAATGGTCAATACACTGATCAAAAGAAAGATCCCGTGGATTACTGCTGACATCTTGGATTTTGCCCCTGAATTAACGTTAGCGGTAGTTCTCACCACTACAGATGTCATGGGAAGACCACCGATCAGACCACTTATTATATTACCGATTCCTTGGGCTTTCAGCTCTACATTGGTATTAGTGACACGCTTCATGGGATCCATACGGTCTGCTGCCTCGATACACAGTAATGTCTCAATGGAAGCTACCACAGCAATGGTCGCCGCAACAATCCACACCTCTGGATTTCCGATCTCCGAAAACTGCGGCATGGTAATCAATCCCTTGAATTCTTCCGGGGTGGTAGGCACTGGTAGACTTACCAAGTACTTTTCTCCTATGGCCAAGGCACTTCCGCTCATGATAAAAAGCTCATTGACCAATACACCCGCTACTACAGCGACGAGCGCTGGAGGCACGAGCTTAAGCCGCTTAAGGGCCGGTACGCTTCCCCAGGCGATTAAAATAAACAGGGAAATAGCCGTCACCAAGATCACGCCCATCTTTACATCCATAAAGGAAGCGGCCAATCCAGTGAAAATCGCAAACCCAGAACCGACATCCGCATCGGAGCCCAATGCCACTGGAACCTGCTTAAGAAAAATAATTACACCAATACCTGCCAACATGCCCGTAATGACATTGCTTGGTATGTAGTTGGATATACTACCGGCTTTGAGAAACCCAAGGGTAAGCTGGATCAAGCCCGCCAGAACCACGGCAACCAAGAAAATCTGGAAACCGCCCAAATCCTGAATAGCTACGATCACAATCGCTGTCAGCCCTGCAGCCGGGCCAGAAACACTTACGTGGGATTGGCTCAGCAGTCCTACTACTATACCTCCCACTATTCCTGTAATAATCCCCGAAAATAACGGTGCTCCTGAAGCCAAGGCAATTCCCAAACACAGCGGGAGAGCTACAAGGAACACCACCAATCCTGATGGAATATCTGATTTAAGGTTGGCAAAGAGATTTTTCACCTTCGTCATAAAATTTATTCGTTTTGATAATTTTTCGTAATCGATTGATACGTGCCTTTATGGATGATAAAGCACATGATGCATCACATTTTTGTCAATGGTGCATGAGGCATGGGAAGTTCCCGCCTATAGTAACAAATAAAGATTATGACAACTCGGGAGGTGGGCAAAACTGATCCCCGAGCACAAAGGCGTAGCCGTTTTCCCTGTGAATCCCCTCTCTCCTCTCTTCTTCATCCAATATCATAGACAAAACAGTAGGATCTACCCGCTTAAAAAATGATGATTTTTCTGATTGGTGATTTTCAGAACTTTCCTCCTCTTCTTCCACAACGGAAAAATACATCGACACATCAGCCCGGCTATCGACCATCGTAACGACCATAGGCGTAAACATAAAGCTGGTGAACAACACCAACAGCATGGTTGCCAGACTCTTTCTGATATGTAGGCTGCTTAAGTTCAAGTTAATTCGCAAAAATCACTAAGTAATTCTACGTCAAAAGTAGGGAAAAGTTCACAGAAACAATAACAACATCCCATTTATACTTTCGTGTTTTATACATTTTTTAGAATTTTCAATCAAACCATCTTTAACAAAACCATTTTCAATATTGACCATAGCAAAAGAACCAAACAAATCACTTGCAACACTTCAAATCAACAAATTTCCACTACCTGTTCATCAAAGGCCGCAATAATTTCCCAATCGTAGTTCTTTGCCTGCGTGTATGAATAAACCGGAATAAACTATCCGACACCATCTTACCCCTGTAAAATCAACTGATAATATCTATCTGTGGCTCTCGTAAAAATTCGGCTGCAAATCTCCTTTAAGCTGACGAATGAGATCGATCACCTCTTCTCCTCCGTCCAAGACTTCCAAGGACGCTGTCAACTGCTCGCCAGTTCTAATCCCCGAAACCACCGATGCCACAGCCTTGTGCTGCAAAGGGTAATGCAAAACTGCCTTCCTGATGGTCTGAAGATTACCGCAAAGTCCCTCAAGTTTTTCCTTCACCTGTCTTACTTCTTCCGCTGTCCAATTGAGGTACTCTTTGGCCGGTTTGTCCAAGAGGAGGCCCTTTGCGTAGGCGCCTCTCACCAAAACACTAATGTCATTCTTTGCCAGCAAGTCCAAAACAGCCTCTTCGGGCCTTCTGTCCAATAGACTGTATTGCATCATTACTCCGGCGATATTGGACTTTTCTATGTACCGCTGGATGACATTGGGACGAATAGAAGAAATCCCATATTCCCTTATTTTTCCTTGCTCTTTTAGCAATTCAAACGCCTCGATGGTTTCATCAATAGGGTCGTCTATCGTACCACCGTGCAGCTGGTAAAAATCAATATAATCGGTACCCAATCGCTGAAGGCTTTTGTCAATCGCTTTAAGGATATAGGACTTCGTGGGATTCCAATCCCAACCACTTCCATCGGCTCTCAGCTCGTTGCCTACTTTGGTAGCGAGGACCACATCCTGTCTTTTCTCCTTTAAGGCCTCTCCTACTACTTTTTCATTTTTGCCTGCATCATACAGGTCTGCTGTATCAAAATAATTGATCCCATGCTCGATCGCTTTATGGATCAAATCAATATTTTCCTTGGTGGTGCCATTTAGCGACATGCACCCAAAGGACACTTCGCTGATTTTGATCGAGGATTGCCCAAGTTGATTATAGCGCATAGTTGGTGTTTTGTTTGTGGTTTTACCAGAGGTGATGTACTTCTGCTTTAATATAGGTATCATAAATGGATTTTACAGCCTCCATTTGCTCTTGACTGAGCGCAGGGTGTCCTGCCGCCAAGATATTGGCCTTTACTTGCTCTTCCTTGGAAGCTCCAGGAATGACAGTGCTTACTTCGTCATACATCAGTATCCATCGTAGCGCCCATGCTGCCAAGGGTTCTTTTTCACCAAACACTTCTTTCAGGGCCTCCACTGCCTCTAGCCCCCTGTCAAAATCCACCCCAGAAAAGGTCTCTCCCTTATCAAAAGCCTGCCCCTCTCTATTGAACTTCCTATGGTCATTTTCCTCAAACTCCCTTCCTTTGTTCATCTTACCGCTCAGCAGTCCGCTTGCCAACGGCACACGGGCGATAATGCCTATATTCTTTTGCTTGGCCTCCTCAAAAAAATGATCCGCCGGCTTCTGCCTAAACATGTTGAAAATTAATTGGACGGTCTTCACATTGGGATAGGCCATCGCCATTTGGGCTTCCTGTACCTTTTCTACACTGACCCCTAGGTGCTTTATCTTACCTTCATCCTTCAGGCGGTCAAAGAGCCCAAAAATCTCATCTCTCCTATATACTTCTGTTGGTGGACAATGAAGCTGTATCAGGTCGAGTGCCTCTATTCCAATGTTCTTCAGGCTATCCTCTACATAGCCCCTCAACGCCTCAACAGTGTACCCTTCACTGGTATGTGGACTGATCTGTCGGCCGCACTTACTGGCCACATAAATTTCTTCTGACCGCTCTTTCAGCAGCTTTCCTACTGCTGCCTCACTTAATCCCGCATCATAAACATCTGCCGTATCCAAAAAATTGACCCCGTGGTCAATGGCAGTATGTAGTATCTTGGAAGCCGCTGACTGGTCAAAATCACCTCCCCAGCCTCCTCCTACTTGCCAAGTGCCAAGGGAGATTTCTGAGACCTTCATGTGGGTATTTCCTAGTTTCCTGTATTTCATATGTACACTACTATTTATTACTATTTTTTTTACATTAGTAAGAACAAAAGAACACAAAATCAAATTTACCGATGTGTGTCTTATGAAAATTTCACTTTATTGGTGTTTCTTTACAGTTGAATACATCAAATCAAAGTCGAATTAATTACCTACTTTTTTTATTGTAATATTAAAAAAGATATAACAACTATGAAAACCAGAAGATCATTTCTTAGCGGAATCGGAGTTCTTGGAGCAAGTATTTTCCTCCCTAAAACCGTTAAAGCAGCACCAGCAAAAGATTTTATGATACACCAAGTTTATTTTTGGTTAAAAAACCCAGAGAAGGACATGAAGAGCTTTTTGAAGGGCTGTGAGGACCTCATCAAAATCGACAGTGTCAAAAAAGCCTACATAGGAAAACCTGCCGCCACCTCTCGTAGAGAAGTAGTAGATCACTCTTTCCACGTCTCCCTGACGGTCCAATTCAAAAACATGGAAGACCATAACATCTATCAAATTCATGAAACACATAAAGAGTTCATTGCCAAACATGAGGACAAGTGGGAGAAAGTCCAGGTATATGATACCAAAATCGAGTAATCCAAAAATCATTTCTGTTCGTACTTGATTTGTACTTAATCAGACCATCTTCGAGATTACTAAAGGTTCATGGATACTCCAACACCTCAATGGGACATTAAACCCGGATTATGCGTTAGGAATCGTAGTGAGAGCTGAAAGTGCAAGAAAATCAGTTAGTTTGGAGGCATTAGCGTAGCACCGCTACGGTTATGCCGAAAACTAAAGTGAAACGGCTGATTTTGAAGCAGTTTAAGGTCGCAACAGATAGGCTAATGCATATTCCGGGTTAAAGGCTACATTATCCCAAGGTGGACATCGCTATCCATGAACCATTCTTCTATAAAAAATATCGTTTAGGATTACTTATGTAGCAGTTTAATCCCTGAAAAAATAACTGGTCTCAAACCTCTCAAATAGCATCGAATGAAACTAGGACGTTTCATATTAGTCCTTTCCTTTTTTACCCTCGTCATGGCAAATACAGGTGTTTCACTCCAAGTGACTTCACCGCAAGTAGTCCTGTCCTTTGAAGGAAAAATAGACAGTTTGAACAACTGGGCAGAAAGAAACAGTGAAAGGGATACAAAATTAGCACTGAACAACTCACTTCTTGCCCTAGACCAAGCAAAAAAAATCAATTATAGCCTAGGCGAGGCTGAAAGCATGATCAACTTGGGCTGGATCTACTACCGAATGAATGAATATGCTTTGGCCATAGAGTACGCCTTTAAGGGGCACCAAAGCATCATTTCCCTCAATAATCAGCGACTATTGGTCAAGTCACTATTTAACATTGGTGCCATCTACAGCGGAGGACTGGATCAATACAGCGAAGCTCTTAGCTATTTTGAACAGGCATATAAAAAAAGCAAACCCCTCAATGATTCGATCCTGACAGGCCGCGCCCTGAACAACATCGCCTGGATACTCAGTCAAATGGGCAGGTACGATGAGGCCAGGGATTTGATTACTCCCTACATCAAAAAGAAAAAAGAGAACTTTCTCTCCGCCTTTGCCCACAGGACATTAGGAGATATCGAAGTGGCCGAAGGTGACACCACTGCTGCCATCGGTAATTACCTGGCCTGCTACATGGCTCTTGATGCAGAAAAAGCCTATTATTTTACTACGGTGAGCTGCATCATTAGGCTTTCCAATCTGTATATGGCCAATGGCGACTATTATAAAGCAAAACTATACCTGGACAAGGGCAAAAAAATCAGCCAGGACAACCAGTACCGTGAACACATGGTGAGCATCAACGAAATCTATGCAAGGTACTATGAAGCCATGGGCAACTGGCGGCAAGCGCTCAACTTCCAAAAGGAATACAATGCACTCCAAGATAGCCTTCGGGAAGAGCTAAATGCAAAAAGCATGGGGCGCCTTGAGGCGAAATTTGACTTTGACCAGCGCCTTGATGCCATCAATACCGAAATGGCCCTCAATGAAAAGCTCATCAACGAAAAGCTGGCCCAACAGATCTTTAGAAGGAATATATTCCTGGTAGGTTTTATCCTTATGATCATCTTGGCCACCTTTATCCTTTTCAGTACATACAAGGTGCGCAAATCCAAACAACAAGCTGAATCTGCCAACCGTGCAAAATCAGATTTCATTTCCAGTATGAGCCATGAAATCAGGACTCCCCTAAATGGCGTAATTGGCTTTTCGGAGTTACTGGCTTCTACTTCATTGGATTCCAGCCAAAGACAATATATCAATCTCATCAACCAATCGGCCAAATCCTTGATGGAAATCGTCAATGATATTTTGGACTTTTCTAAAATAGAAGCAGGAAAACTGGAAATAGAAAAATCTCCTACAGCCATATACGATCTAGGAATAGAAGCCGTCAACCTGATCGCATTTCATGCCCATAAAAAACAATTGGAATTGATACTGGACATCGACGAGGATATCCCCGTATCCGTCATGGCCGACCAGTTGCGCCTAAAGCAAATCCTCATCAACCTCCTGAGCAATGCGGTAAAATTCACTTCCCACGGAGAAATTCTCCTGAAAATAGCCTTCGTCGAAACCCACCCTACGGGAGAAGCTACCCTGAGATTCATCGTAAAGGACACCGGTACCGGTATCAACAAAAAAAACCAAGCAAAGATCTTCAGTGCTTTCACCCAAGAAGACTCCTCCACCAGTCGCAAATTTGGGGGAACTGGACTTGGCCTGGCCATTTCAAAGAAATTGCTTGAAATGATGGACAGCCAAATCCACCTCGAAAGTGAAGTAGGCAAAGGAAGTACTTTTTGGTTTGATTTAGACCTAGTGGTATTAAAGAAAAAGGCGGATTCCTCACCCCTTGAACTATTGGATGACCTGAAAATCCTAATCATCGAAAACAACCGCACACATGCCCAAGTCATATCAAACATCGTTGGCCAGTTAAATGCTACGATAAAAATCGCTGATGGAGAAGATGCTGCAAAAGCCATCCTTACAGAAGACAGTGGTATTGACCTCATCTTGGTAGATCAAAACCTCTACAATTTCAATGGAATTACGCTTGTCAAAAAATTAAAAGAGGCTTCTTTTATCGCACCTTCTACCAAGGTAATCCTAATGCACAATGCCTTTGTGAAGGACATCTCCTTGCCTGAGTATATCGATGCCTACCTTATAAAACCGTTCAAAAAACCGGATTTTTTGGACATTGCTAAAAAAATATTCAGTGACGACCCCAGCCTCAAGATAGATACTCCTCCCCATTCTTCCTCCAAAGAGGTGGAAGAACTAAAAGGCATTTCCCCTACCATCCTCATTGCCGAGGACAATATGGTGAATATGATCCTTACCAAAAAACTGTTGACTTCGCTCATTCCTAAAGTAAACCTCTTAGAAGCCAAAAACGGCAAACAAGCCGTAGAAGTGTTCAAAAACAACGAAGTAGACCTAATATTTATGGATATCCAGATGCCTGTGTTAAACGGCTATGAGGCTACCAAACAAATTCGAAACCTAGAAAACACTGACACCCATATTCCCATCATCGCACTGACAGCAGGCATCCTCAACAATGAAAAGCAAAAAAGCCAAACGGCCGGGCTGGATGATTTTACGGCCAAGCCCATGGACAAAAAAGCCATTACCAAAATACTCCTTCACCACCTCTCCCAACAGGTGAGTTGACCACTAACCTCAGTTCGATTATAAAATCGTTCCGTACAGTGGCCGGAACATGAACTGCGAGCCTGTCTGTCTGGAGCCAAACAGGGCTTAAAAACCTGAGCTCGACTTATTTTTAGCATTAAAAGCGTCATAGCGAACCCTTTTTAGGTGGATGTGGGTTGGAAAAGGGTGTGGCAACTCGCCGCGGCGAGCTGCCACGGCTTCCACCCGCTCAGGCCTCCCTCTAAGCCTCGCAGTGACGGTTTTATAATCGAACTGAGGTTAAAAGGAGATTTCAGGGATGGAAAAGGGCCTACCTTGGCAAACCAGGGCCGTCAGGCTAACGCATGTAAGTTGCTGAAAATCTATATCATTATTGATGTTTGTGCTCTTCACAAATGGCCTAGGGGGATTACAAATCCCCATTATTCCGGTTCGGGATTCCAAATCCCGAACAGCTAAAACAGCTAAGTTGATGTATTTGTGGCAGCTGGTGTGCCAATAGCAACTTAAACCCGGAATATGCATTAGCCTATCTGTTGCGACCTTAAACTGCTTCAAAATCAGCCGTTTCACTTTAGTTTTCGGCATAACCGTAGCGGTGCTACGCTAATGCCTCCAAACTAACTGATTTTCTTGCAATTTCAGCTCTCACTACGATTCCTAACGCATAATCCGGGTTAAACTGACGGCTATGGCTTGGCAGACAGGCGCGCTAAAACGTAAAATAACCGCCATCGCGAGGAGGAACGACGAAGCGATCTCTCCTCTAAAAACGAGATTGCTCCATTCGCTTAGTATGACGTTTTCAATACTAAAATTAACTCGAACTCAGGCTAGTGGCTCATTGCTGTTCATTTCAAACCACTTACCGGTAACGATCAAATTCAACCCGTTACCTTCTCGACCACCAAATTATGGTTGGTGTAAATACAGATATCAGCCGCTATATTTAGGCTTTCCCTGACCATTTCTTCAGCAGAAAGCTGTGTCGCAAATTTCTTCAGTGCCCTGGCGGAAGACTGCGCATACATGCTCCCCGAACCGATGGTGGCGATTCCCATATCCGGTTCGATCACATCACCGGTACCGGAAATGATCAGCACGTCATCCGCATCGGCCACAATCATCATGGCTTCCAGCTTACTCAACATCCTGTCGGTCCTCCATTCTTTGGCCAGTTCCACGGCTGCCCGTTTCATATTGTTACCATAGGCGCCGAGTTTCTCCTCAAACTTTTCCAATAATGTAAAAGCGTCTGCTGTGGAGCCC
The DNA here is from genome assembly GCF_003260975.1 of Echinicola strongylocentroti. NCBI lineage: Bacteria > Pseudomonadati > Bacteroidota > Cytophagia > Cytophagales > Cyclobacteriaceae > Echinicola > Echinicola strongylocentroti. Next base: position 762,417 of record NZ_CP030041.1, read on the forward strand.
GCAAATCCGGTGACTATCCTCCCGCCCTGTAGTCTTCTCACTTTGTTCACGCTGCTTTTGGCTACGGTATTTCCCAGTGTGGCCTGGCCGTCTGCTCCTATGACTACTTCTCCATTATGCTTAATGGCCACTACGGTGGTGGATCTTAATTTTTCCATGTTTGTTTAATATTGTAATGTTGAAAAGCTTGTAATGTTTAGGGATCAAATGGTATCGCAGCTAAAGCCAAGTTTATTTTCAGTATCAACCAAGAGTCCCTTGGCTGTCCCTATTTTCCCGTAGGGCTTTGGGTGATTTTGTCTTGACTCTTTTCTCTATCTCTACCTCCAGCTACTAACCGCGCTCCCCTAAATACTTCACCCGAACTGGGCAAAAACCATACTAAAAGAAAAAGCCCTGTCAGTATTATACTGAACAGGACTTTTTGACATATTTTGACAGCACATCTGTGCTGAACATGCAATTTAAATCAGGATTCTTACGGGGTCTTCCAGTAATCCCTTAAGGGTTTTGAGGAATCCGGAACCTACAGCGCCATCTACCACTCTGTGGTCACATGACAAGGTTACTTTCATGACATTGCCTACCTGCATCTGTCCTTCCTTCACGACCACTGTTTCCTTGATTCCGCCTACTGCCAGGATACAAGCATCAGGTGGATTGACAATAGCGGTAAATTCTTCAATGCCAAACATTCCAAGATTGGAAATAGTAAAGGTATTGCCTTCCCAATCTTTAGGCTGCAGTTCTTTGTTTTTGGCTTTTCCTCCCAAGCTCTTGGCTTCTTGGGAAATCTGTGACAAGGTCTTGCTATCTGCAAAACGGATCACCGGTACCAAAAGTCCTTCCTCTACCGCTACGGCCATACCTATATGGACGTGTTCATTGTAACGGATCTTATCTCCTAGCCAGCTCGAATTCACTTTTGGATGTTGTTTCAAGGCAGCCGCCACCGCTTTGATCACCATATCATTGAAGGAAATTTTCACCGGAGCGATTTCGTTCATGCTCTTACGCGCTTCGATTGCCTTGTCCATATTGATCTCCATGGTCAAGTAGAAGTGCGGAGCACTGAATTTACTCTCTGCCAATCGCTTGGCAATGGTTTTCCTCATCTGGGAAACTTTCTCTTCAGTATAAGACTCCTGTCCTACCGCTGCAGGTGCAGCAGCTCCAGACTGTGCAGCCGGTGCAGATGCCGGATCAAAACTCTCTACGTCTCTTTTGATGATTCGTCCACCTTCACCTGATCCATTGATCAGTGAGATATCCACGCCTTTGTCCTCTGCCAGTTTCTTGGCCAGTGGAGAGGCTTTTATTCTTCCATTGTCAGTAGAACTACTGGAAGAGCTTGAGGTCTTTTCTGCTCCTTCTTTCTTTGGTGCTGGCTTGGATTCAGCCTTAGGCGCTTCCTTCTTTTCCTCCTTGGCAGCTGGCTTTTCTTCACCGCCTCCATTGGACTTTTGCTCATGTGCTTTTAGAAGCTTCTCATAATCAGCCCCTTTTTCACCAATCACGGCGATCACTCCGTCGATCGGAACACTATCTCCTTCTTGGACACCGATATGCAATAGCACGCCATCATCATAAGATTCCAGTTCCATAGTGGCTTTGTCGGTTTCTACCTCTGCCAAAATATCTCCGGATTTTACCTCATCACCTTCTTTTTTCAACCAAGAAGCAATAGCGCCTTCCTGCATGGTATCACTCATCTTCGGCATGGTGATCAGGTTGGCATTGACATCAGATGTATCGATATCTTCAGCAGGTGCACTTTCCTCGCTGTTGTCAGATTTTGCCTCGTCTTTTTTCTCCTCTTTGGGTTCTTCTTTACTAGAGTCTGAATCTCCAGAACCTCCTTCTTCCACATCCTTGAGCAGGTCGTCGATGTTTTCACCTTCTTCGCCAATAATGGCGATCACCCCATTTACAGGAACGGCATCTTTTTCTTCCACTCCTATGTGCAACAACACCCCTTCATCATAAGACTCCAGTTCCATGGTGGCTTTGTCGGTTTCTACTTCCGCTAGGATGTCCCCAGCTTTTACATCGTCTCCTACTTTCTTTAACCAAGCTGCGATCACCCCTTCTTCCATGGTGTCGCTCATTTTGGGCATTCTTATTACTTCGGCCATAAGTTTTCTATATCCTATTCAATTTTACGCAAGTCAAAAATAGTTCTTAAAATATCTTTATTCAAATTTAATAATGGTAATTTCATGACTGCAAATCATGAAAACGTTTCGATTCTTGCTAAAATGCCTTTGATCAACAACACCTCCTATGCCGGACCGCCCGTATTGTTTAACGGTCACTTACAGACCATCTTCCCGGCACTTTTTAGAAAGAACCTCTCCTTACCCTTTGACAGAGAAAGAATTACCACTCCTGACGGAGACTTCCTCGATCTGGATTGGCTGTGCCAAGATAATAAAAAACTTGTCATTATCAGTCATGGTCTGGAAGGAGATAGCCAAAGACCTTATATGAAAGGTATGGCCAAACATTTTTTTCAAAATGCTTACGACGTACTCTCCTGGAACTTCCGAGGCTGCAGTGGATCGCTTAATAACAAGCCTTTCTTTTATCATTCTGGCGCTACGTATGACCTGCAAACTGTGGTCTCTCACGCAGAGGACAGGTATGATGAGGTATATTTGATCGGTTTTAGCCTTGGAGGAAACTTGACCCTAAAATACTTGGGAGAACCTCAATCCAAAAACCCGAAAATCAAAAAAGCAGTAACCATATCCGTCCCCCTCCACCTCAAAGGCAGCTGTAACAAGATCAGTACAGGAGAAAATATCATCTACTCCAATCGGTTTTTGAAAACACTGAAGGAAAAGGTGCGAAAAAAAGCGCTGATGTTTCCCGGTGAGTTATCGATAGAAGGCTTGGACCAAATAAAAACCCTCAGGGATTTTGATGATAAATTTACCGGCCCTATGCACGGCTTCAGGGATGCCCACCACTATTATGACGAGTGTTCATCCCTCTTCTTCCTTGACGGCATCACCATCCCCACACTCGTCCTCAATGCCCAAAACGACCCATTTTTGAGCATCGAGTGCTTTCCTGTGGACAAGGCCAAAAGGCTTGAAAAGGTATTCATGGAGTTTCCTGCCATTGGAGGGCATGTAGGTTTTAGCCCCAGAAAAAGAAGAGAAATCTACTGGTCAGAAAAAAGAGCATTTGAATTTATCGATTCGGATGATTAATTTACACAAAACTCCCACGAGACATCATGTGTGAACGATATTCCTTAGCCACGAACAAACAAGATTTGGAAAACCGATTTGAATCGGAGATGTTGGACAACTTCCAACCCCGCTACAATATAGGCCCTACCCAGCTGCTGCCAGTAATTACCTCTGATAGCCCACGGGGATTTTCACACTTTTATTGGGGAGTAACCCCCGAATTCTCCAAAAATAAACCTGTATCGCTAAAATACATCAATGCCCATGCTGAGACGGTCCACCTCAAGGCCTCCAGCAAATCCGCCTTCCAAAGACGCCGGTGCATCATTCCTGCCGACGGCTATTATGTATGGAAAAAAGTGGGCAAAAAAACCAAGATCCCCTATCGCATCACCTTTCATGACAAGCGTCTTTTTAGCTTTGCAGGGATCTGGGAGGAATTCGAAAACGAAGCCGGCAATATTAACCATACATTTTCCCTGCTGACCACTGAGGCCAACTCCCTCCATAAAGACTTTGGTGACCGAATGCCGGTGATCCTAGAACGAGAGCAGGAAAAAATCTGGCTGGACAAATTTAAAGGAACTGACCAGTTACTCGCCATTCTAAACGGCCAGGACGCTGATGCCATGACCGCATTCACGGTCTCCCAAATGGTCAACCAGATCAATGTGGATTCGGAATACCTCATCAAAAAAACAAGCCCCATGGACCAGTTTGGAAATTATACGCTCTTTGGTTAATTGAAGGCTTACAGGTCGGCCAGTTAGAACATTAATCCATAATCCTTTTCAGTCACCAAGGCACTCTTAAGAAGCCTGTCGGCATCCGATTATTTAAATTCTCCATGAGATTTTGCCAAAGATGGTGCATATTTGTAGCATTGTCATGCTAAACACTGACGATCACTTAGCCTAAAGCTGTATATAACCTGATTGATCATGAAAAAATCCAGAATAATCGGTGTGGGACATTATGTCCCCGACAATGTCGTCACCAACCACGACCTCACCAAGATAATGGACACTAGTGACGAATGGATCGTGGAAAGGACCGGCATCAAGGAAAGGAGATGGTTTACACCTGGAGTGGACACCGTCGCCAATATGTCGACCAAAGCCAGTAAAATGGCCGCTGAACGAGCCGGTATCGACATCAAGGAAATTGATTTCATTATTTTTTCCACCAGTACACCTGATTATTTTGCTCCGGGAAATGGCGTACTCCTACAGAGGGAACTTGGCCTCCAGGGCATTGGAGCTTTGGATATCAGGAACGCTTGTTCTGGCTTTATATACGGACTATCCGTCGCGGATCAATTCATCAAAACCGGCATGTACAAAACCATCCTGTTGGTAGGTGCTGAAATCCAATCATCGGCCCTCGACAAAAGCACTGCGGGGAGATCCAATGCGGTGATTTTTGCAGATGGAGCGGGTGCTGCCATCGTCCAAGCCACCGAAGGAAGCCATCAGGGTATCCTGTCGAGCCACCTGCATGCGGACGGTGACTATGCCGAAGAGCTTTACCTCAAGGATCCTGGCAGCAGCCGGGAGACCAGACTGTCACCAGAAATGGTAAACGACGACAGTTTCCGTATGCAAATGAACGGCAATGTGGTCTTCAAACATGCCGTCGTCCGTTTTCACGAAGTGATAAAAGAGGCCCTTACCGCCAATGACAAAACCGTGGACGACCTGGACCTGCTCGTTCCCCACCAAGCCAATCTACGGATCAGCCAGTTTATCCAACAGCAATTTGGTTTGGCTGACGAAAAAGTATTCAACAATATCCAGCGTTACGGCAACACCACTGCGGCCACCATCCCCTTGGCCCTGAGCGAAGCTTGGGACCAAGGAAAAATCAAGGAAGGTGACCTCCTCTGCCTGGCAGCTTTTGGTAGCGGCTTTGCTTGGGGATCTGTATTGCTTCACTGGTAACCCCTGTCCATGGAAGACCAAAAAATCAACTTAAGAATACTTGAAGATGAAGCGTTGTTCCTGGGCATCCATCAGCTGAAGGATCAATTTGTCTCGGTATTTTCGGCAGTAGCCAACAACATCCAAGAACAAGAACTCGAAGCCTTTCATCCCCTTCAAAAAGGCAAGAAAATAGCCAAGGGCAATGAGTTGCAACATTGTCCCTATCAAGTCTTGGACCTGGTGAGGAACTTCGACAAATCGCAAGGGTTTAATATCAGGTTTCTCAACTGGTGGGGCCACGGCCTTTATGTTTTGGTGTTTTTTGGAAAAGACCGTCTTCCTGCAGCAGGTGTCCATGAGAGTTACATAGCGCATGGATATGAGGTATGCCTGACGGGATCTCCTTGGGATTATAAAGCTATCGTAAAACATCACCGATCCACCCAAGAAGTCCAGCCCAAAACTCTCCGTGAGCATGTCAGCCATTTCCAGCACCTGCAGTTTATCAAACATATCCCGTACACAAGAGGTATTGAAAGGCTTCAAGATGACATCTATGCAGAATGGGGGTGCTTAAAGAAGTTTCATCATGTCTAATGGCTTTTTTTAAAGAATTAATTCTAATTTAGAAACTAGAAAAGAACAGAAAACGTAAACCCCACATACAAAAAAACTTTCAGAAACGCGTTATAACTCCCATGAAGTATCTTTTTATAATATGTTGTTTTTTGGTGAGTACCAGTTTGGTCTACTCCCAAAGAAAAGCTGTACAAATATACAACGCCGACTCCACAGTAGTGGCTTCTGGAGTAGTAGAAAATGGCAAAATGGAGGGATTATGGCAATTGACCTCTCCCAAAACCAAGAAGCTTCTGGAGGAAGGCTACCTCAAGGCAGGCAAAAAGGATGGGCTATGGACTACCTACCATTCCAATGGCACCAAGCACATCGTCGCCGAATACCGCAACAATAAACTTACAGGGCCTCTAAAGGAATACGACGAAGAGGGCTACCTCTTGGTGGACGCCACCTACAAAGACAGTGTAGCTGTAGGAGAATACAAGGAATATTACGGTGCCACTGTGGCACAATACGGCTTCAACCCTAGCAAAAGAAGAAAACGCGAAGGCCAATTTAAAAATGGACAGCTAAATGGTGAGTGGCTCTCCTATTATGAAAGTGGACAGCTGGCCATCAAAAGCACCTATAAGAACGGTGAGCTGAATGGTGCTTATTTGGAATATAGCCGTGAAGGTCAACTCGTCGTAGAAGTCAACTACGTGGACGGTGAACCTGATGGTGACTTCACTCGATACTCCATCGACAATATCGTAGAACAAACCGGTGAATACATGCAAGGGAAAAAAGTAGGAAAGTGGACCACTTATTTCCCCGGTACCAAAACGGTGGCCGCTGAAGAAGAGTATGATGATAACGGCTATAAATCAAGCACTTGGAAGTACTATTACGAAAATCGCCGATTGGCTCGTATGGAGCGGTATGAAAATGATATCCCTGTAGGTACCTGGGAAGAATACTTCCCCAATAAAAACCTTGCCAAGCGCAAAACCTATGAGCTAGGGATGCCTACTGGTGAATATGAAGAAAACCATGAAGACGGAGAACCTTCTGTACGTGGCCAATACACCAATGGGGTAAAATCCGGGCTGTGGAAAAGCTATTACACCGATGGCCAGCTGTATTCTATTGGCGAGTATAAAAACGGGGTAAAATCTGGGCTGTGGAAATATTTTAACAAAATAGGCATCCTAATCGCAGAGGGGGAATATGAACTGGGCTCTGAACACGGTCAGTGGTTTTACTACTACGATGGTGGCCAGCTAAAATCTGTAGGCAGCTACTTTTATGGCTTTGAAGAGGGTACATGGGGGCTTTTCTATGACAACAAAAAACTCACCCAAGAAGAAGAATGGAGCAATGGCAGACTAATGAACGTCAGCGAGTACCATTCTTATGATGGCAATAAAACCCTTGATAAAGGCACCCTTAAGAACGGCGAAGGTACACGTTACACCTACTATGTCAATGGCACCAAAGAATCAGAGGGCACCTATCATTTTGGTAAGCAAACCGGAAAATGGACTTACTACCATAACAATGGTAAGATCGCCTCATCCGGAAACATGGAAGACGGCAAAAAAGAAGGCCGATGGAACTATTATACCAGGTCGGGCAAACTCAGTGAAATCATCACTTTCAATGAAGATGAAATAGTCCCAGACAAACTCCCCGAACCTGACCTTCCTTTCCAAACATTTGAATAAATCACTTGCCGTGGCTCAGTTTTCACCAAAAGCCACGGCATTTTTCATGGCCTAAGGCTCCAATATTTTTCAAAATTTTAACATTTCAGGGCAAACTTCACTTATCCAACACGTTACAAGCTCCTATTTCAGTATTATTTTAGTGCATTTCTTTACAATCTCTCGAATTATCGTGCGCACCAAACAATATTTTAACGGAAACACATAAATCTTTTTTAATTTTTTTATAGAAGTGTTTTTTATATTGGGGTATATTTTGTTTATTTGAATACCCTAATAAATAAAATACACATGAATTTAATCGATCCAAAAAAGAGCCTAGACGAAAAAGAAGGAGTAGTAGAAATAAAAAACTACCTCAACAAAATCAAGATCATTAAAAATCTCTATACCAATGGCAGCAACACTGCCAGTGAGATTTGTAATGAAGTAGGTATTAGTTTGCCCACAGTCAACTCCCTGCTTACAGACCTCATCAAATCAGGTCAACTGGTAAAACAAGGGCGTGCAGAGTCCCAAGGCGGGAGAAAACCCGACTTGTATCGACTGGCGCAAGATTCTTTTTACGTACTGGCACTAGATATTAGCAAATTTGTGGTTCGCGCAGCCATCTACGACAGCTCCAATAAAGCGGTTACCGAAACGGGGCTGTTCAAAATCACCTTGAACAACGAAAAATCGACGTTCGATAAGATCGCCGATTTCATGGAGACCTACATGAAAGAATCCGGTATTCCGCTGGACAAAATCATCTCCATAGGCATGTCAATGCCCGGTTTGGTAGACTCTGTCAATGGCATCAACCACACCTATTTGAAATTTGGCAAGAAAAGCCTTGTAGAAAATTTTGAAGCGCGGTTCAACAGAAAGGTGTTTATAGAAAACGATGCCCGAGCCATGACATTGGCAGAATTTAAGTTTAGCCAAGACCAAAAGTACAATAACGTACTGGGTATTTTCGTAGGCTGGGGAATTGGCCTTGGGATCATCATCGACGGCAAACTTTACAGAGGTGGCGCCGGCTTTGCAGGTGAATTCAGCCACTCCCCTATTTTCGAATCACGTGAAATCTCCTGCACCTGTGGCAAAAAAGGCTGCCTGGAAGCAGTGGCTTCAGGCACAGCCATGGTAAGAATGGCAGAAGAAGCCATCCAAAAAGACAGTGACTCCATCCTCAGCCGAATGGCCAGAGAACGTGGAGAAGGCATTGATCCTTCCCTCATCGTGGATGCTGCCCTTGCTGGTGACCAGCGAGCGATCACCATCCTGTCCGATGTTGGACTGGACTTAGGAAGGGGAATTTCGATCCTTATCCAGTTACTTAATCCAGACCTGATTATAGTCGGAGGCAGTGTGGCAGAGGCCCAACAATACCTCATCACGCCCATTCAGCAGGCCCTTAACATCTTCAGTATGGCCAAGTCCCGTGAAAAGTCGGAACTGACCTTGTACAAGCTCGGAAAGGAAGTTGGCCTCTTAGGAGGGGTAGCTGTAGTGATCGAAAATATATTTGAAGATATTATAAACTGATCCAAGGAGCTGTGGACACTACATGCCCGAGGATCATTTTCAACATAGCATTAACATAAAAAACAATTCTAATATGCTAAGCAACTATCCTTTATCGGAAGTAGAAAAATGTTACTTAAAAGCGTCAGGTGTCGAAGAGATCACCACAAAGATCCCTTACCTGACCGTGGACAATTTCCCTAAACTTGGGTTATTGACGGCATGTAGGTTCCTAGAGTGGGCTGCTCACAACCCTGATGGGGTAATCAGCTTACCAACTGGCAAAACTCCTGAGTTTTTTATCAAATGGACCCAATTTCTGCTTGAGAATTGGGATAGCAAAAAGGGCAAGCAAATCCGGGAAGAGTACGGTATGAGCGACCTCAAAAAGCCGGTCCTAAAAGACCTGCATTTTGTACAAATCGATGAGTTCTTCCCTATCTCCTCCTCGCAGCATAACAGCTTCTACCATTATGTAAACAAGTTTTACATTGATGGTTTTGGACTAGATCCGAAAAAAGCCTTGCTGATCAACTCCGATGAGATTCCATTGGCCGAAGGCAAACACTTTTCGGAAGTCTTTCCAGACCTGAAAGTTGACCTTTCGCTGAGGTTTAGAGAAGCCAGCAATAGACAAGAAAAACTACAGCAAGAATCTATCTTCCTGATCGATAAATGGTGTGGTGAATTCGAGCAAAAGATCCGGGAAAAAGGAGGCATCGGCTTCTTCTTAGGAGGAATTGGCCCCGATGGCCACATTGCTTTCAACACCCGGGGATCTGATATTTTCTCCACTACAAGGCTCACAGAAACCAACTTTGAGACACAAGCCGTAGCTGCTGGTGACCTCGGAGGGATAGAAGTATCCGCCAACCGACTGGTCATCACCATTGGACTGGACACCATCGTCTATAATCCTGAAGCAGTAGGCATTATCATAGCTGCAGGGGAAGCCAAAGCACAGATCGTAAAAGATTCGCTGGAGACAGACCTGACCAATATTCACCCTGCCACCGTACTGCAAAAGCTGAAAAACGGTCGCTTTTACCTTACCCAAGGAGCAGCTTCCAAACTGACAGACAGCATCAATACCTACTACAAAACCGGCGAATGGACACAGGCCAAAACGGAAAAGTCCATCCTCGAACTATGTAAGAAACTAGGTAAATATGCCAGCAGACTGAAGCTGGAAGACCTGAAAAACGATCCGTATACTTCACTGATCCCTGGCCTTTCAGAAACCACTGTTGCTTCCGTGATAGAAAGTACTATCGAGAAGCTGAACAGAGGCATCGAAAAAGAGGAAAATGAAGTACTCCTTCATACCGGGCCACATCATGATGATATTTCCTTGGGGATTTTACCTCATATCACCAATCAACTGAGCGAAAAAACCAACGAGGCCCACTTTTCGGTATTGACCTCAGGCTTTACCGCAGTGACCAACACGTTTGTAATAGACACCTTGCTGCACACCAAGAAGCTACTGGACGAAGACCAGATCCAAATGGTCAACTATGAAGACTTCTTCCAGACAGGCTACAAACTTAAGATGGACAAGGATGTGTACCATTACCTGACCAGTGTGGCCTCCGAAGAGCCCGAGCAACAAAAAAGGGGGCTTTGCCATCGAGTGGTAAGAGCCGTTGTGGAAGTCTTTGACGTTAAGAACACCCAAAAGCTCCGGGAGACGATCAATGATGTATTGAGCATCCTTAAAAACTCATATGACGGTGAGAAAAACCCACCAAAAATCCAAAAACTGAAAGGTATGATCCGTGAGTTTGAGGAGGAGTTGGTATGGGCTCACTTTGGAGTGAAAGTAAGAAATGTACATCACTTAAGGCTTGGTTTTTATACTGGGGACATTTTCACTGAGCAGCCTGATAAAAAACGGGATGTGGAGCCTATCGTAGAGATGTTTCGCGAGATCAATCCTACCAAAATCAGCTTGACACTGGACCCGGAAGGAAGTGGTCCTGACACGCACTACAAAGTACTTCAGGCTACTGCTGAGGCGGTACGCCAGTGGAGCAAAGAAAAAGACTTGAGCGACCTGCGCATCATCGGTTATAGAAATGTATGGTTCAAATTTGAAGCAGCAGAATCCAATGTCATCGTACCGGTTTCATTAGGTGACCTTTCCGTTATGGAAGACTCATTTGCCAATTGCTACCTAAGCCAGGTAAATGCCTCCTTCCCTAGCTACGCCCACAATGGTAAATTCAGTACACTTGCCAAACGTACATGGGTCAACCAACTGAACGACGTGCAGTTGCTGTTAGGAAAAGACTATTTTTACCAACACGACATGGCCAAGGTAAGGGCCAGCCACGGTTTGATCTTCTTCAAGGACATGAATGTAGAGGAATTCATTGCCCATGCCAGGGAACTGGAAAAATCCATTGAAGGGATGATCTAACCTCAGGCCATAAACCTTACGCCTGATAATTATTAAGGTATCCGAGGGCGAAACTGCCTTCGGATATCTTTGGTTTTTAAACGTAGATACATGAAAAAAAATCGGCTGATTCTGGGACTTGATATTGGAGGGACATCTATTAATGCCGGTATTATGAAAGATGGGGTACTGATCGAAAAGCGGGAAATCCGCACACCTTCGCAGGAACCTCAAGAAGTAATACTATCGACCATAGCTGACTTCATAGCGTCCTACTTTTCCCACGAGATAGATGGGATAGGCATTGGCATACCTGGTTTGGTGGATGCTGAAAATGGCATCGTTTTTAACCTAGAAAACATCCCTGCTTTTAACAAAGTAGCATTGAAGGATTACCTGGAAAAAAAACTGGACAAACCAGTATACATCAATAATGACGCTAATTGTTTTGCCCTAGGTGAATACAAGTTTGGCGGTGCCAACAAGCACAAGCATATCGTTGGGATCACCCTGGGGACAGGCATAGGCACTGGCGTCATTACCAACGGAGAGCTCTACCCGGGATATATATGCGGAGCAGGCGAATGGGGAGGTGTACCTTATGGAGATAGCAATTTTGAAAACTATTGCAGCAGTAAGTTTTTTAGAAAACTCCATCACACCACCGCAAAAAAACTCGCCGCCAAAGCTGCTGAAGGAGATAAGGAAGCACTCGAACTGTTTTATGAATATGGTACACATATCGGTAACCTGATCAAGTACATACTGTTTACCTATGCTCCTGAAGCCATTGTCATTGGTGGGTCCATCAGGAAAGCATTTCCTTATTTCTCCAAAGGAATGGAGGAAACAGTGAAGACTTTTCCCTACTCTTCCATTAGCGACAACCTCACTATATACACTTCATCATTTGATGATTCGGCCATTATGGGAGCTACCGCTCTGGTAACAGAAGCAGAAGCCCATATCGCCAAGGTAGTCAAATAAAAAAGCTGTCTCATAATCCAGTTGTCAATCCCCTTCCAAATGGGGTTTTCGACGATGATACTATATGGGACAGCTTTTTTCCTATTTTAGTACCTGACTGCTTTCCTTTCTATAAAGGAACGGTAAATTTAATTACTGTCACAAGGTCACCAAGACACAAAGCGCTCAGTATTTTTGGATAGTCATTGCTTTTTTCACCCGGATCTTAGCTGTTCGGGATTTGTAATCCCGAACCGGAATAATGGGGATTTGAAATCCCCCTGGGTCATTTGCGAAGAACGCAAACATCTATGTGGATATAGATTTTCAGCAATTTACATGCATTAGCCTGACGGCCATGGCCGATACGGAAGCCATGATATGCCCCAGGGCAAACGACTTTAGTGTTTTGAAGGGAAATAGCTATCATCCGTGCCGATGGCACTCCTTCGGGAGGTTGAGGAGAGCTCAGTAACCACACAACACGGGGTTAATAGTATGGTTACAATTTATGGAAACCGATCCCTTTTTGCTCACTGAAGGATTTCTGCGTCAGGCCGCTGGTCTTGTACTCTTTGACAAGGGCGGCCATTTCTTCTTGTAGGTTCATAACTCTTGCTTTTTCCACAAAGCTATGCGGTCAAAGCACGCTATGAAACATGTACTTTACAAGGTGGTTACAAACAAGGCCATAAAATCGGGAAATATATTATTGCTGTGCTGAAAAATGGGGAGATGGCGGAAAGGTAAAAATTGGGTTGGTTAAGTGAGAATGCTTGGTTATTGGCATTAGTACTTTATTTCAGTCCACAAAAGTTTCTTTAATAACGTCCTTGCACTTTTCGATTTCATCATATGTCAGACTTTCGAAAACCCTAATTATTCTAGTTTTATCAACTGTCCGAATTTGATCAATTGCAATCATTCCTTTTTTTCCATTGTGCTTTACATAAACTCTGGTCGGGTATTTTTTTAAGTTAGTTGTCAATGGTGCAAGGACAATTGTGTTGAGATATTTATTCATTTCATTGGGAGAAATGATAACACAAGGTCTTGTCTTTTTTATTTCGCTCCCAACCGTTAGATCAAGGTTTACAAGGACGATTGAATATTGTTTCAATTCCATTCATCAAGGTTTTCGTCATTGAACACATCATTCATCAGAAGATTATCATCTCCATTTTCACTCATTTTCTTAAATTCCTTTTCCCAATTTTCTCTTGGTGTAGCGACAGGCTTGAGAATGATTTGTCCTTTTTCGAGGATAAGTTCAACTTTGTCCTTGATATTATACTTTTCCAATATGGTCTTGCTCAATCGAAGTCCTTTTGAATTTCCGATTTTGATTATTGATGTTTCCATAATTCCTTAAATGTTATTACAAAGTAAATACATTTAAGGAATTATCAAAAGTCATTCCGTTTTGATGCCAGCGACGGTTTGTGTATGGTGCGTATCCTGAAGGCTATGTGAAGCCTACAAAGCAGGCAAATACGCCGACTAGCACCGGATTTTTAAGGCCCACCGCCAAAATCACAAAAGAGAAAAAAACTTTCCCCATAATTACCCTTTCCCAGCATCACTCGTTCAACGGTTTTCAGCTTGGAGACGGCGGGCACTCAGAGCTGTTCGCTTCAAACTTTCTCTTAGCTTTTTAAAATACTGATTTTCATATTTCCCCAGTACCGCCCGCTGTATCCAAGGTGATGTTATAGCGCGTATTTCCTTTATCAGATCTCAATAGAAATTTTCACTTTTCCCCCAAGGCCTTTTTCTACAATTTCGAAAAGCGTTTTTAGGGTCAAATTGCTTCCATTGTTCTCGACCCTTGATATATAAGTTCTTTTCTTATCAACCAATTCCGCTAATTGCTCCTGTGTCAAATTCTTGTCCTCTCTGGCTTTTTTTAAAAGCAATCCAATTTTGAATGACTCAAAATCCCTTTCCAATTCATCTCGGCGGACAGTTCCCTGGCCACCATAGACATCATCTTTTATTTCTTTCCAACTTTTTGTGTTCATGACTTTTTATTTTTTTTCTTTTCCACCTCTTTTTCGGCATAGTAATCATTCATCAGTTTACTGGCCTTTTCAATTTCTTGGATAGGTGTTTTTTGTGTTTTCTTCTGAAAACCATTAAGCAGAATTACCAGCTTGCCTTCATCAAAAAAGCAAAATACTCTCCAGATATTTGATCCTAACTGAACCCGGGCTTCATATAACCCTTTCTTCGTCTTGATAGCTTTCAAGTACGTTTCCGGTACTCTTTCCAGGGTTTCTATAGCCTCAATGACCTTATAGATTTTGTTTTGAACTTTCTCTGTCTGCTTTTTTAGAAAAACCTCAAAATGGTCTTGGTAGGCTATGACTTCCCGTACTTTGTCCATAAAACAAATGTAACTTAAAAGTTACTATTTTCAAAATAGTAAAAAGCTGATTGATTGTAAGTTGGTGTCTTCAAAATGCGCTATAACACCTTTATATCCACTATAATCGGATATTACCGAAAATTTATTTGCTGTAAAACACCCTAAATGGGGTATTAATTAGTTAATCGATTTTTGGGGAAGTTTACATGTCCTAAAGCTGGATATTCCGGTCGATGTTGACCCCTGTTCCGGTGATATTGACCCCTCTGCAGAGGCTGTTTTGGTAGTATAGTCAGAAGACTGACAATTTTACATTTTTTTTCTGAGACTTTCCCCTTTTAACACGATTCTGTAGGAGGCGTGCACCAACCGGTCAAGGATGGCGTCCGCTATGGTCGGTTCACCTATTACATCATACCAGCTTGAGACAGGGAGCTGGCTTACAATAACAGTGGATTTTTTACCATGTCTGTCTTCGATAAGTTCCATAAAGTCCATTTGTTGTTGTTTGTCCAGGTGTGTGAGCCCGAAGTCATCCAGGATAAGCAGGTCTGTTCTGGCCATTTTATCGAAGAACTTGAGCACGGTACCGTCCAACCTTACCATCTTGATTTTGAGCATAAGCTTCTGGGTATTGAAGTAGGCGACCTTTTTGCCGTGCACACAGGCCTGATGGCCGAGGGCCGAGGCCAGGTAACTTTTTCCGCAGCCGGTGGCTCCCGTGATAAGTACCGCATCACCATGTTCCATATATTCCCCGGTCGCCAGTGTTGTCAGGAGCATGTCATCCAGGCCCCTGGTCCTGTCCAGGGAAAGTTCTTCCAGGGAAGCCCTGTAACGGAAGCCCGCATTGGATTCCAGTCTTTTGAATCTCCTGTTGTCCCGTTCCTGTTCTTCTGCCTGCAGCATAAGCTCAAGGCCTTCGGTAAGGGAGAGGCTTTGGTTTTTACGGGTCTCCTGTAATGTTGCCCAGGTCTGGCGCATGCCATGGAGCCTGAGTTTGATAAGTTGTGTTTCGATCGGGTTGGGCATAGTTGTTTAAAGTTTAAGTTATCGTTGTTCGTTGTAATATGTTCTTCCCCTGACGTTGCCGTGTTTGGGAAGTTCCTTGCCGGAGGCTTCCGTTGTGGCTTCTGTCATATTGTTTTCCAGCATGTTCTTGATAAAGCCATAGCTGTATTGATTGTACTCCATGGCGATATTGCAGGCCTTGTCCAGCCGCTGTTCATCCACCTTCCTGGCCAGGGCAAGTAAGCCGTCACAGGTCCTGTAGAGTTGCTCAGGGTACCTGTCCTGCTTAAAGATCAGGGCAATGTATTTGGCGAAGGTATTGGAGTATTGGGCAGCTTTGTCGCGGTAATACGCCGGACTTCTGTCCCTGTAGTGTTGGTGTTGGGAACACAGGTGTTCTTTGAGTGTGGAATAAGGCCCTTGCTGGAAGCCCCTGCCGTGTATGGCCACCCGTTCCCCTTTATGGAACACATAGAGCATGCTGCGGGTGTAGACCACCTTTACCTTCTGGCCTATCAGGGAATATGGCACGCTGTAATAGTGCTTGTCCCGGGACAGGTAGACGTGGTTGTTCTTGGCTACCGTCAGTTCGGCATAATGCCTCAGCTCGAAGCGCTCCCCGGGAAGCTTTCCCAATAAGTGCTTCTCATCGGCCAGGAACCTTTCCTCCCTGCAGTAAGGCTTTTGCTGCATACGGGTCTGGTTATGGGCCTTCACCTTTTCGGCAATGGCCCGGTTCAGGCTGTGTATGTCGAAGAATTGGACGTTCCTGAGCTTGGCATATACCCGGGAATAGAGCACCTTTACCTGGTTTTCCACCAATGCCTTGTCCTGCGGTTTCCTTGCCCTGGCAGGCACTACGGCCGTGCCGTAATGGTTGGCAAAGTCCTCCAGGGCCCGGTTGATACCTGGCTCATATTTGTCGGCCTTGTTTACGGCCGCTTTTAGGTTGTCAGGGACGAGCAGCTGTGGCACCCCTCCCAGCTGCTCCATACAACAGCCCAGGACGTGCAGGAAGTCGGGGATGGTCTGGGAGGGCACAGCCATGGCAAAGGCATAGTCCGAATAGGGCAGGCAGGCCACGAACAGTTGGCACCTGATCTCCTCCCCGGTCTCCCTGTCTATGTAGCAGATGGGCTTGCCCGCAAAGTCTATATACAGCTTCTCTGCCGGTTTATGGTCAAGCACCATGGAAGGCTTTGCCCTGGCCACCTCCTGCTGGCCAAGGTGATAACAAAACTGGCTCCGGCCATACCCTTCGGGGTAAGATTCCCTGTATTCCTCCCATAGAAGGGTTTTGGTCACCCCTTTACGCTTGAGTTCTTTTTGATAATAAGGGAGGTTGGCTATAAAGTGCTCGTAACGGGGGTCTTTATAGGACGGATCCCCTGAAAGGAACAGCTTCTCAACTTCGGGGTCTTCCATGGACAGCAGCTTTTTGGTTGTAAGCCCTGTCTTCCTGTTGTTTTCCAGCAGCTTGTCAAGCTTGAAAAGATAGCTTTTTACCGTGTTCTTGCTCATGTCCAGCATACGGGCAATGGTTTTGATACCGTTGCCCTGCTGCCGTAAAATAATCATCTGTTTGATCTGACTCATCGGTTTTGGTTTTCCTGCCATCGGACTATACTTAGCGGTTTTTTAAAATGTCCGCTAAAAAACCAAAACAACTCCATAGAGGGGGCAACTTGCTCCGGAATCCAGGATCCAAAGGGGTCAGCTTGCTCCGGAATCAGCTCAATATTATTCTTCAGGGGGTCAGCATCCGCCGGAATGGCAGGCGGTTCCGGCACCTAAAGCCACTTCGGTACTTGAATTATTGCCTGGATCCAAGGGGTCAACTTGCTCCGGAATATCCACTAAAGCCTACAAAGCAGGCAAATATGCCGCTCAGGTACCGGATTTTTGAGCTCAAACCTCCAAAATCACAAAAGAGAAAAAAAGCTTTCCCCATAATCACCCCTTTCCCAGCACCACTCGTTCAACACTGTATTCATGCCTACCTGCCAAGCTAGGCCAATCTACCAAAGGCTCACCCTACATTGCTTGACAGGTTTGGCCGTTCCGGCCATGCGAGTGCTTGGTTATTGGCGGTAGTTTTTTATTCAGTATTATTCATTTCCGTTAAGTGTTGGTCAATTTCTTGCCAAATATTTTCATTTCCTCCTTCTTTGTAAAAAGTTATGTTTTTATTATTGTCAATTATAATGTTTTTAGGGTAGGAATTTCCAAATAAAACCCTGTCATTTTCAGAAATGAAAGTTATATCATAATCAAATTTATTTTTTTCCAAAAAACCAGATACTTTATCTTTTGAGTCATCGGTTATTGATACAAACCTTACCTCTTTATTCGAATATTTGCTGACTAATTTATTCAATCCTGGAATTTCTTTTCTACAAGGTGCACACCAAACAGCCCACCAATTAACAACAATAGTTTGTCCGTTGAGGTTATCTAAATTGAATTTCTCTCCGTTAATATCTGTTAGTTCAATAGAAGGAAATATTCCCCCTTTAACTAGAGGTTTGTCGATTGTCAGAACAGTCAACGAGTCGGTTAAATCGGCTTGATCAAGCCAAGAATAAACAATTTTATTCGCTGTTGTATCTAATTCTTTTATTCTTAAAGATACTCTGCGTGTGGAATTGTCAAACGCTATGTCAATATCATTCTCTCGTGCATTTTCTGAACCTTGTTTAAAATTAACCGTGGTAAATTGTTTTAATTGATTGTTTGAAGCTAGTGCAATCCAATTTCCTGATTGTTTTCCCTGCTTAAGATATCCAACATAAATATCGATTGAATCATTAGTAGATTCTAAAATGGAATGGCTTAAAATTTTTAAGGGTAAATCCTTTTCAATAGGTTTTAAAATTTCAGGAAAACCTTCTTGAAACTCCGCAGTTTTATATGAACTTTTTTGTTCTTTCTGACAACTACATAAAAATGTTAATATTAACATCGAAAAAAAAATATTTTTCAGCATTATATGTGGTTTAAATTGTTGTTAACGGTTACGGACAAGTAGCCGGAACAAAGACCCGGACTTGTCGGTTTAACCTTTTTATTACTTGATTTTCTAAATTACACTTTTTCTGAAAAACCTGCTATTTGCTATAACCGATGTTGGGCGTTCGGCATTATTATTTGTATTAACTGTTATTCATTTAGTTCAGTTTTAACAGTAATCATCAAAGGTGTCTCCACCTGTCCATTCTTTTCCTTGAGCAAGGGTAAATTGTTTTTCAGCACCATCTTTCTTGAAAAAACTCCCAAGATTTGTATGAACAAACAAATCGTTTTCATAGGTCACTTGTGTTAAAGACCAAGGTTTCATGGCGTTCTCATTCCTACTCTCACACATTACCCACAAAGTATCTTCGTCTTCAGATATTGCGAAATCAGAAATTATTGAGTTTGAATATTGGTCCCGTGAAAAGATTTCTCCTCCTTTTAAGTTTTCAGTATAGTAATGAATGGGATTGGCAGTGTTATTTTGTGAGCAAAAGGGGAATTCAGAGGGTGTTTTCCAATTTTTTTGGACAGCACTTGGTGTTAGTGATTCAGTTAGAGTGTTTTTCTGAGCACGATTATCTGTTTGTTGTCCTAGATTTGAAAACACCCATTCGCCTAATTGACCACCTTTTGGAATTTTTCCCTGTTTAGCCCAATTAAGTAAATTATTCTTTGTACTCTCTGATTCTTCCATTGTAACAGTTCTCATCCATTCAAAGTTTTGTTCTAGCTCGCCATCTAGCGGTTTACAAGGGTTTGAAAGAAAATTGTCAATGCTACCATATTTATAAACTATTCTTGATAGAGTGATCGGGTTAAGCAGGATGTTTTCTAATTTCGTTATCCATCTTAAGTTTTCAGGTCGATTATTTTGGCGGTTTGTGTCTATGTGGTCAACTATGTGTTGTGCTGTTGGTGGTTTTCCAAGGAAAGCGTAAGCAACAATTCTGTGAACGACCTCAGAAACTATCAACATATACCCATTATTGTTCGGTTTGCCAAAAGTCCATATATTATCATACTTGCGTTGACGTTTGTCATTCCGAGCGTGACGTAGTATAGCTCCATTATCCCTGACAGAGTAATGTTCGTCTTTATAAACGCAACGTTTTTCTATTTCAAAATCGTCTAAGGAAACCATACTTCATTCTTCAATTGGCCCAATAACTGAAACAATCCCCCTTTTGTCAGAATCCATAGACCATTGAACCTGATATACTAATCCATCGATTTGGTCAAGTAACAAGAAATTGTATACATTTTCGGTCGGGTAGAGTGTAAATCTACCATTAACCTCTTTTTCTTCATCGAAAACAAGCGGAAGTGAATTTAAAACTAACTCACCTGTATTATTATCGTCTTCTATACTAAAATGTACTTGCCACATTTTGCCGTTACGCGTATCCAATTTAATAAAAGTCCAATAATTTTGAGTCGGAAACAATCGATATGTGGCTATTTCAGAAAATTGTCCCTGTTGAAGTTTAGTATTTTGTCCGCTTTGATTTTGAGCAAATGAATTGATTACAAAGAATCCAAAAATCAATGTAAGAAATGTCGCCTTCATATTTTCTGCTGTTCATGTTTAATTCTATCGGGGTGTCTTATGCTGGCGCACAACGGTCTCGTATAACCATCAGTTATGGGTTAAATTAGCAATTATTTTCGGTTTAGCACAGACCTTAGCAATTCCGAGTGGATTCGGACGTAATCGAATCCGCCGTAATTGCGGTTATACATTGTTGTCAGTTTATACCTCCCTCCGGTCGGCATAAACTGACAATGGGCGGGTGGCTCCGCCCGCCCATTGTGTGCAGTTTTCTATACCAAGTTTGCAATATCTTCTATAGTTATTAGTCCCAATAATTTCTCATCTATTTCCCCAGAATGTGTTATAAATATAACATCTAAATTCCGTTGTTTCTTGTTGATTTGATTTATAAACAAATCGTAAGCCTCATAGATTGATGTATTTCGAGAAACGAATTCATAATTTTCTTTGAACTCTATTTCCGATATTAAATCAGCTACTTTGACATTTTCAATTATTATTGTACCGTCTTCATCCAATTGAGATGATAGCCAACGAGAAATTGTGTTGTTATTTATTAATTCACAAACATTTTCGTTGTCGTCAAAAACAGGAAATTGAGAAAATGAATGCTTTTTCATTTCCACAAGGATTTCGTTTATAAATTCATTTTTCTTTGCTCCTAAAACTTGAAATTGAAATTCAGGTATTACTTTTTTCGGATTGCTTATCTTGTCAAAAAGTTCCGAAATTTGGGAAACGGTCGTATCGTGCGGTTCAGCAATTGCTTTGTTACCAATTTTAGGATTATGTACTATGGCATTTCTTAATTCTCCAAAAGATAAAAGTTCATCCTTATATCTTTGAGCCACTTTATTTTTTGTGTTTTTGACTTTTTGCGAAAAATTCACATACGAATCGTAATTATCCGATTTTTTCAGATAATTATCAATTTTGTTATAAATGTCTAAATATTTTTCTGAATTCGTCATTTTTCAAATTACCCACAACGCCTTTATATCCGCTATAAACGTTTACATCCGACTAAAATCGGATATTCTCGAAAATTACCGAAAATTTATATGCTGTAAAATACCCTAAATGGGGTATTTATTCGTTGATTGGGAATTTTGCAGAAAATGTAAAATAAGCCTGCTTACTGCCGCTATTCACCACCTACACACCTACAGCCAAAACACCGTCGAGACTGCCCCAGCGCTTGTCCACAAACCACATCCGACGCCCTGTTTGGCTTTAGACAAGCCTGTAGTGACGGTGTCTAAACTGGTCTCTCTAAGAAACGAAGGGAAAAGAAAAACCCCTACAGTTTCTTCTGAAGGGGTTTTTGGGAGAATTCGATCTACTGTCTTTTATCTCTCATTTATTTTCTCACAGCGTTTACTTCCGCTGGAAGTCATCCTGTACGCGGACGATGTCTTCTTCATTGGATGGGTTGGACGGGTCGGTGTGCATCCAGATTTCGGCCACTACGCCCCAATTGTCCATGCCTACCAAGCGGTGTCTTTCGCCTTTGGCAAGTTCTACCACTTCTCCCAATACCAACGGCTGCAACTCCCCTTCTTCGTCCGTCGGGCTGGTCACGATGCCGCCTTCTCCGCCTACCAATTTCCATATCTCGGCTCTTCTGTGGTGATATTGCCAAGAAAGGCGCTTTTCTGGTCCTACAATCAAGATCTTTGGACTTAGCTTTTGCTGTAGCTGCTCTTCTGAAAACTCCACGCTGGCAAAAAACTGTGTCCTGAATTTGGCAATCTGGCTTTCATCAATCACAAAAAAACCGCCCCAAGGCCTTTCTCTATCCTCTGCGGCTACTTCATATCCGTTAAAATCCAACCAGTCTTTGATCTGCTTAAAAATGGCTTCCTTCGAAGCGTTCTTTTCTATCTTCATATTGTTCTACGGTTTAATAGATTTGCTCTTAAAATTAGGAATTGCTATAGATTAATCCTTGGAAAAAATCTTTTTATTCGGCCTTCTTTTCATAATAAATGTCAATTTGCCCCCTTTTATGATATCTGCATGCTGAATAAACGGCTCGCTCAGCACTTCCCCATTGAGGAGCACTTTGCTCACATACACATTTTCCTCCGATTGATTTTGGGCTTCTACGGTAAATGTATTGCCATTTTCCAGGTTAATCGTCGCCTCTTCCACGAGAGGACTTCCCAAGGCATAATCCACCGATCCAGGCGCTACGGGATAAAAGCCCAATGCGCTGAACAGGTACCATGCACTCATCTGGCCGAAGTCATCGTTTCCTCCAAGCCCATCGGCACCGGTTTGGTACATGGCTCTCAGGATCATCCGAATTTTGTCCTGGGACTTCCAAGCCTGATCCGTCCAATTGTAAAGGTACACTACATGGTGTGACGGCTCGTTACCGTGCACGTAATTTCCGATAATGCCCTCCCGGGAAATGTCCTCGGTATTGGCAAAATACCTGTCAGGCAAATCCATACTGAAAAGGGAATCCAAATGCTCCACAAACCGCGTATCCCCTCCCATCATACCGATCATTTCCTTTGGTGCATGGGGTACATACAAGCTGTAGTTCCAGGCATTGCCTTCGATAAATCCCTGACCGTGGGTATCCAGCGGATCGAAACCTTGCTTCCAGTTCCCGTTCTTTAGCTTGGGACGCATAAAACCTGATTGGTGATCAAATACATTTTTATAGTTCCCTGCACGTTCGGCAAATTCCCCGGCAATATCTTCTCTTCCTATTTTCGTAGCCATCTGGGCGATGGCCCAATCGTCATAGGCATATTCCAGCGTTTTGGACACTGAAGCTCCACTCACGTCCTCGGGCACATAGCCCCTCTCCATATAAGCACCGATCCCATCAAAATAAGCGGTCTTAGCCGTGGTGACGGAAGCATTAAGGGCATGGTCCAGGTCGGAAGTCACCGTTCCTTTGACCACCGCATCGGCAATGACCGAGGCACTGTGATAGCCGATCATGCACCAGTTTTCATTGGCATAATGTGACCAGATCGGCAACATCGGATGGACACTTTGGTCAAAATGCGCCAACATCGATTTTACCATATCACGGTTTCTAGCTGGCTGCAGCACGTTAAACAGCGGATGCAAGGCCCGGTAGGTATCCCAGAGAGAAAAACTGGTATAATTGGTAAAACCTTCGGCCTCGTGTATATTCATGTCCAAGCCGCGGTATTTTCCGTCCACATCACCATAGACCGTTGGCCCCAAAAAGGCATGGTACATCGCCGTGTAGAAATTTACCTTATCTGTGTCCCGGATGGTGTTTACCTGCACCTTGTTCAGTTCTTTGTTCCAGCTGTCGACACCTGCTTGATGAATGGCATCGAAGTCCCACCCGGGGGTCTCTTCCTGCATGTTTTTGATGGCTCCTTCCGTACTCACGGGTGAAATGGCCAACTTGGCGATCAGCTCATCACCGTCCTCTAGGTCAAAATCAAAATATGCCCTGATCTTCCTTCCTGCGATTTCGGGAAAATTCTCTGATTCGTTAAATCGCCCCCAAAAACCTCGATAGGCCTGCTTATCATCATATTTTTGATTGCCATAATGGGCAATTGGCTTGTCAAAGGAGAGCGCAAAAAACACTTTCCTGGTCCTTGCCCAACCTGTGGTCTCACGAAATCCGGTAACCAGCGTATCATTCTCGACCCGCATAAAAGTCCAGACATTCTTATCTTCATAATTGTAAATTCCAGACATCAGGTCCAAGATCACATGGGCATCTTCGCCTCCAGAAAAGGTATACCGATGCACCCCTACCCTTGTGGTGGCGGTGAGTTCTGCGTTGATACCATAATCGTCCAGCTCCACTTGATAATAGGCCGGGGAAGCATTCTCACGATCATGGGAAAACCTCGAACGATATCCCGAGTCAGGATCAGCTTCTGTACCGGGATTAAGCTGTAAAGGCCCACTGGTAGGCATCATCAAAAAATCGCCCAAGTCAGAGTGCCCTGTCCCACTAAAATGGGTATGGCTAAAGCCAACAATCGTGGCATCATCATACTGGTAGCCGGCACAATAGCGATATACTTCTGGATTGTATCGCCCATTTACTTCGTAAGGAATCGTATCTGTATCAGGACTCAGCTGTACACTGCCAAACGGCACCGTCGCCCCTGGATAAGTATGCCCCATTTTGGCCGTTCCGATCATGGGATCCACGTATTGGCTAAGGTCTTCTTGCGCTTGGATGCTCCAAGCCATGATGCCCATAAGACTTGTTAATAGTATTTTTTTCATTGGGTTTCTATTCTTTAGGTAATAAAAAACACTGCAGTACTTAACATTAAGTAATGTAAAAGGCTATATATACTCTTTCTTCACAACCATAGGTACCCCCTAGCCCCCTAAAAGGGGGAAATTGCAAATGCTAGTCGACGACAAGTGTCCTTCTTAATCCGGGGGCTGAGCGGAGCCGAAGCCCTTTTTCGAAAGCCCCCCTTCGACATCCTCAAGCCACCAATCTGGAACAGCCTCGATAAGCTTAATGGAGTCAGAGACTCAAGGTGCCTTTCTCTGGCAGAACCCAGCACAACCGTAGGTACCCCCTAGCCCCCTAAAAGGGGGAATTTTTGAACGGTGATCGATGACCTAGCCACGGTATTAGCCCGAGGGCTGAGCGGAGCCGAAGCCCTATCGAAAGTCTCAAGACTCCCTACTCAAAACTCAACTCTCCTCTACCCGATACCCTTTCACACCATAAAATACGATATAAAGATAACAGGCCAAAGGCACAATAAAGGATAGCTGGACACTTCCTGTCAAATCAGCCATCAACCCTTGCAATAGCGGCACAATTGCGCCACCTACTATCGCCATCACGAGCAATGAGGAGGCCTGCGCCGTATACTTCCCAAGGCCCTTGATCGCCAATGAGAAGATAGTTGGGAACATGATAGAGTTGAACAATCCCAGGGCTACGATGGACCAAAGGGCTAATTGTCCAGCCGTCAATATGCCAATGATCAGCAATGCGATTCCTGTAATGCCAAAGAGCCAAAGGGTACGGTTTGGGATAAATTGGCCAATGATGATCACCAAAATATTCAAGGCGATAAAAGCCAGTGCATAAAGCGCCATTTCCCCGCCATACACGTAGTGAATGGTCAGGTACGAAATCGCCGTGATGCCACCAATGATCAAGAACCGGTTAAGGTTCTTTTTGAAATCGGCTAATGCTACAGCACCAAAAAACCTTCCTACCATGGCTCCTCCCCAAAAAAGGGCCAAATAATGGCTGGCTTCTGCTTCGTCCAATCCGGCAATTTCCGGCAGCCGTGCGAAGTTGATCAAATTACTTCCCACCGTTACTTCACCACCTACATAGGCAAAAATCGCCCCTATTCCCAAAAACAAGTGCCGATGTTTCAGGGCACCACTGTCTGAGATAATTACTCCTTGGGAGCCGATTTCGGGCAACTTGAACAGCTTAAAGATCAAGGCTATCAGCAACAAGGTAACCGCCAAGGCCACATAGGGCATTTTTACCGAATCCGCGCTAATCTCCACTTCCCCGATCGTCCCAAAAATCAGGTAACCGCCGATCAAAGGAGCAATGGTGGTGCCCAATGAGTTAAATGCCTGTGTCATGTTCAATCGGCTGGAAGCACCAGAAGGCTTCCCCAAAATGGTCACATAGGGATTGGCAGCGATCTGCAAAATGGTAATCCCTGAAGCCAACACAAACAAGGCAAACAGGAAAAACCCAAAACTCACCAGACTGGCAGCTGGATAGAAAAACAGACAGCCCACTGCGGAAATCACCAAACCAAGGATAATCCCGTTCTTGTAGCCTATCCTCCCAATCGGATCCCCCTTGGTAATGGAAATCAAGTAATACCCAAGGGAAATAAAGAAGTATGCCCCAAAAAAAGCCGTCTGGATCAGCATGGCCTGCCAGTTTTGCAAGGTGAATACTTGCTGTAGATGGGGAATCAAAATATCGTTCATGCAGGTGATAAATCCCCACATAAAAAACAACATGGTGACCAAAAACAATGGCCCCATATATTGCTGACCGGAATCGAATTCTACGTTGTGATCTTCGGTCTCTTTTGAAACGCTAACTGATGCCATGGGCTTATTAGTTATTGGGTTGAATGGTAAATTAAGTTATTGGGACACAGTTTGATGTTTAGTCAATAGTCCACAGACTCGCTGGTAAGGATTTGCAATCCTAACTATCCATTAGCAGGGTCATATAATCCACTAGCTGTTCGGGATTTGCAATCCGGAACATCCGATAACAGGGAATTGCAATCCCATATTTAATATCTACTTATAATCTTCCTTTTGGACCTTCCAGCTACATGCCGCGCCGATCAGCGCCGCTTGCTCTCCCAGTTCGGTAATTCTGATAGGCGTAGCCAAGCCAGCACGGTCAAGCTTTTCCTTTACAACGGGCAAAAAAAGCGCTTCAGCTTTTGAAATATTCCCCCCAAGTACAATGACCTGAGGGGATTCTTTTTTGATAAAGCCTATGAGAAATCGGGCTAGGTTTTCACCAAATTCCCTGAAAATACCTGCTGCATATGCTTTGTTTTCTTCCTCTAAAGTCAGCTCTCTGACTTCGGCTATTGCCTTACCGGTTTGCTTCCGATAAGCCTCCACAAACCATCTTGTGGAGACATAGTCCTCCACGATACTCCCTTGGAATGGACTGCACCATAAAGCGGCATCTTCTGCAAATTCCCCATGATACCGTGAACTTCCCAGTCCCGTCCCAAGTGTCAGGCCAATGGCATGGTCAAATGATCGGGCGGCACCACTGGCCACTTCTCCCTGAAGAAAACAGGCAGCGTCATTTTCGAAGTGAATGCTTTCCGAATCACAGCCTAGCGCTTCTGCAAGCACCTTTTTCACTTCCAAGCCATACAAGGAGGTGTATTTCCCTTGCTGCTCGATCAGTGATATCCCATTGGGGTAATCAAACGGCCCCGGCATGGCGATGCCAACCTTAAGGTGCTGCAGGGAATATCCCGGAATAGCTTCTATGGCCCTTTTCCATTCATCGATAATAGAGACAGCGCTACCGGAAGAATCCACCTCCCTTCTTACCAAAGAGGCCTCATCCAACACATTGGTATCAAGGTCCACCAGTCCTGCGGTAATGTGAGACCCACCGATATCTACTCCTACTACATTTCTTTTGTTCATCTGTGATCGTTGCTCTTGTAGTGATCTGCCTTTTATTCGTTAGAGAGTGAAAAAGGAACGTCACCTTTTTTAGTACCTCGCTTTTTATTGGGAGTGGCGGACATATCGAAGTCCAGCTGGGCACCCTTCATCAGCTCCTTGTGGCTTAGCCAGTTCTTCGAGTAGCTTTTTCCGTTTACCTTCAGCCCGTCTATGTACCGGTTTTTTGCGCTGTTATCCGGAGCATTGATCACTACTTCCTCACCATTCTGAAGCGAAAGGGTCACCTTCTTAAACAGTGGCGCACCGATCACATACTCGTCCGTTCCTGGACATACGGGATAGAAGCCCAAGGCAGAAAACACATACCAAGCAGAAGTCTGCCCATTGTCCTCATCACCACAGTAGCCGTCTGGCGTAGGCATATACATGCGGTTCATGGTCTCTCTCACCCAGTGCTGGGTCTTCCAAGGCTCTCCTGCATAATTATAGAGGTAAATCATATGCTGGATGGGTTGGTTGCCATGGGCATATTGTCCCATATTGGCGATCTGCATCTCCCTGATCTCGTGGATCACCCCTCCATAGTAGCTGTCGTCAAATACCGGCGGCAAGGAAAAAACCTTATCCAATTGTCCTACAAATGCTGATTTTCCTCCCATGAGATCGATCAGCCCTTGTACATCATGGAAAACCGACCAGGTATAGTGCCAGCTGTTTCCTTCAGTAAAGGCATCTCCCCATTTGAAAGGGTTAAATGGCGCCATAAATTCACCATTCTCGTTCTTACCACGCATCAGCTTGGTTTCGGGATCATACAGCTTTTTGTAGTTCAGACTTCTTTGCTTGTACAGCTCAATTTCCTCTTTTGGCTTGTCCAAGGCTTTTGCCAATTGGTAGATGGTAAAGTCATCGTAGGCATATTCCAGCGTTCTCGCGGCATTCTCATTGATGCCTACATCGTAAGGCACATAGCCCAATTCTTTGTAGTATTCTGCCCCTGCACGCCCCACAGCGGTCAACGGACCAGCATTATTGGCGCCGTGAATCACGGCTTCATAAAGTGTCTCGATATCATAATCGTAGTCTCCTTCGTATTTCAGGAAAGCATCTGCCACTACGGAAGCAGAATTATTGCCCACCATCACATTCCGTAGACCGGGGCTGGCCCATTCTGGTAACCAACCACTCTCCTTGTAGGCATTGGCGAGGCCTTCCTGCATCTGAGCATTCAGCTCAGGATACATCAAGTTCAGGAAAGGAAACAATGAACGGAATGTGTCCCAAAAACCCGTGTCGGTAAACATATAACCCGGCAGCACTTCACCATTATAAGGGCTGTAGTGCACCACATTGCCATCGGCATCGTATTCAAAGAATTTTCTTGGAAACAATAGTGACCGGTATAGGCAAGAGTAAAAAGTCTCCATTTGGTCTTGGGTACCACCAGAGACGTCGATACGGCCGAGCTGCTCATCCCAGGTTTTTCTTCCTAGCTCTTTTAAGGCATCAAAGTCATGATTTCCGATTTCCTGTAGGTTGATAGCTGCTTGTTCATAGCTGATAAAAGACGAGGCCACTTTGGCATTCACCACTTCACCTTTTGCTGTCTTGAAGCCGATAACAGCTCCTGCGTGATCGGCGTCTGCTTCGAGTGCCTCCTGAAGGTTGCCGTCTTGGAAGGTCTTGGTAAAGGTGAACTCCTTATCAAATTCCACCACGAAATAATTGCGGAAATTATCCGGCACACCGCCGCTATTTCGCGTGGTATAACCGATAATTTTGTTTTCTGCTGGAAGGACCTTTACGTAAGACCCTTTGTCAAAAGCATCCAATACCACAAAGGCATCCTCCGTCTCAGGAAAGGTAAACCGGAATCGGGCGGCCCTTTCTGTGGGCGTGATCTCTGTGGTCACATCATGGTCTGCCAAGTATACACTGTAATAATACGGCGTCACGGTCTCCGCCTTATGGGAAAACCAGCTCTGGCGCTCTTCTTCTTTAAATTTGGGCTCACCCGTCACAGGCATGATCGAGAATTGCCCGTAATCATTCATCCACGGGGAGGGTTGGTGGGTTTGTTTGAACCCTTTGATTTTGGTAGCGTCGTACATGTAGGCCCATCCATCTCCCATTTTCCCCGTTTGGGGCGTCCAAAAATTCATCCC
This sequence comes from Echinicola strongylocentroti, assembly GCF_003260975.1. Taxonomy (NCBI): domain Bacteria; kingdom Pseudomonadati; phylum Bacteroidota; class Cytophagia; order Cytophagales; family Cyclobacteriaceae; genus Echinicola; species Echinicola strongylocentroti. Next base: position 791,957 of record NZ_CP030041.1, read on the forward strand.
CCAAGGCATGGCAATAGCAGGATACACATTGCCATTGGATAAACTGTAATCCGAATCCGTACCCATCAGGGGCTTGGCATAGTCCACTGGATGGTCCACGTTCTCGACAAGATCAGACTGCCCATAAGCTACTACGGCCATGGTCATCATTGCCAAGGTGTTGGTCAAAAATTTCTTCATTGTATTGGTGATTGGTTATTTAGTTATTTGATTTTCTAGGGCAAACCGCCCATTACCTAGCCAAATAAGGGGAGCATCCATCGAACAATCATAAACCATCATTCAACAGAAACACTAGTAAATAATACTTCACGCCTTGTATTCAGTTCTTGTAATATTACAAATATATTATCTAAACATTAAAAAGCTAAACCCTTTTAGTTTTTATTTTCGATTAACTTATTAGGGTGATTGTAAAATTCACAAACTGATAAAATAGTTACTTTTCCATTATTAGGTAAAAAACCTAATAAAAGTATTTGATATTACGCTTTCTTGCCAGTAGATTTTATTTCTTACGGAACGTACAGAACACCCAGAATGAAATAAGGCTTTTCTGAAATTTCCGTGGTTTCTGTGAGCACCTATTTTATAGTCCTGTGATTACCGGCGTCATTGTGGATAGTTATTTAAAAATAACTGTTCATGGAAAGAGATTGTCATCAGGAGCTGTAGTCTTGGGTTACAGATCCTGAAGAGTAATCACCCGTAGCGGACAGCTCACCATTTGTAATTAAGGCTCGGGTATCCGTGGCCACATTCGGCAGCTCCTTGCTAACTAAAAAAAGCCACAGATGCACAGATGGTCGATGGACAGCGATGCTTGGTAGGCAATGTCCATCTTTTATCCGTGAATCCGTAGCTTTACTTTTTTATATAACCTTAATTTCTACCCGTTTACTGGCTATAGCCAGGGTTTTGGGTGAGATTGGGATTCAATGCCGTTTGGACATGAGGAATGGGGAACAACTCCCTATTGGGGTCGTTAGTAGCCTCATGATCCCACCAGCTTCCCTGTGTAAATTCTCCAAAACGGATCAAATCTGTCCTTCTCTTGCCCTCAAAAATAAACTCCCGGCCACGTTCAGCAAGCAGTTCTTCCAAGGTCAGCGTAGAAGTGGTGTACATTGCGTCTGCCCAATCGGCCTCTGTAAATGCCCGCTGTCTGCTGGCATTGATCAGGTCCACGGCCTCTTGCGTGGCAGTACCACCATTTTGGCGCATAATTGCCTCCGCTTTGTTGAAATACAGCTCCGTTAGCCGGTAGATGATGTAGTCATTTTCCCAGTAATTTTCATCATCCTTGGTACCTGAACGGTATTTATTGAAGCGGGCACCACTGTTTTCTTCTCCTTCGGTCATACTGCCTTCACCCGTAGCGCCTTCACTGTTTCTACGGATGGTATTCACATATTCCAATGGCTGGCCATCATACTCCTCTGTACCAAGTACAGGTTCGTTGGTCCCATACTTATATTGTGTACCGAAGAGGAACCACTCCTGTTTTCTCAGGTCATTTTCCTGATAGGCATCAAAGGCAGAAGGAATCACCACGAAAGCATTCCAGCCACTGAAAGTAACATCCCACACTTCAGACATATTGGTATAGCCTACATAAAAACCTCCCCAGTTAAATTCAAAACCGCCTTTTCGGCTAAAAGCAAACTGGAAGATATTTTCTGGTGAGGTATGATTGGTATTACCAAATGGCCCAAGGATATCAGGGTCCAGTGCCATAGTACCGGTGAGGCTTCCCCCTTCTCCATCGATCACCTTATCACTGTACTCGATAGATTTGTCATACATGGCAGTACCCGTCCATTTTTCAGCATTCAGATAGAGCTCAGAGAGCATGCTATACCCGGCTGCTTTGGACACCCTGCCCACCATCTCTTGCGACAGCTGCTGCAACAGTTCCACATTGTCCAACAACTCCTGCTCCACAAAAGCAAAGACCTCTTGCCTGGTGGCCGTTGGTGGATTTATGGGCTCTCCCACCGTGGTTACGATAGGCACATTGCCCCACATGTCCATTATTTTCAGATAATGATACGCATGCATAACCCTTAGCTCTGCTAAAATGGACGCTTTATCGTCCGACGTCATTCCTATGCTTTCAAAATCAAGCTCTTCCAAATCCGCAATTACTGAGTTCACATAGCCTAATCCTTCCCACATCAATGCCCATGAACCTCTCAACCTTGGCTCTTGTGAGGTCCAGGTGTGATAATGCATCCGGATATGATCTCCTCCATCATATCCATGACGGCCTTTCTGAGGCCAAGCTACTTGATCTGCGGCCATTTCACCGTGATAATAGTACCCGCTCTGCCCGGTAGGCGCTAACCAGGCCTGCATATGGGTAAACGGCCGAAGCACTCCTTCCATCACCTCTGTTTCATTGCTATAGAAGCTGTCTTTTGTTAGTTCATTGTAGACAGTTTCATCCAAATCCATACAGGATACCGTTCCCAATATCGCTGCAGGAGCAAGTATTCCTACTATTTTATTGATGTATTTTTTCATGATTTCCTCGCTTTAAAATCCAACTTTTAGACCCAACGCAAATGATTTTGTTCGAGGGTAAAATCCCCTACCATCTATACCGGTGTTCAGACCAACATCTTGTAACTCAGGATCTATACCAGAATAGCTGGTAATCGTCAACAAGTTTCTCCCTGTAGCGTACACCCTCAGGTTCCTGAAATACTGACTGTTCAGTTCAAAATTATAACCCAATGTTATATTATCCAGCTTCACAAAACTGCCGTTTTCCAAATAGTAATCTGAATACTGCGGATCGTCATCGAGGTCGGCGTGGGTAGTGATCGCACTTTCTAACAGGTTATTTGGTAGCCATTTCATGTTACCGAAATACATCTCTTTGGTGTTTAGAATATCAAATCCAAATTTCCCCCTGAAGAATATGGAAAGGTCAAAATTCTTATACGTAAACGTATTGTTCAATGAAGCCATATACTTCGGAACACCGTTACCGATGACCGTAAGGTCCTCTGTGGTCATGTCCCCTGCTTCACCAATCGAACCATCTGCTTTGTAAAATTGCCACTTGCCATCTTCGGAAAATCCTGCAAACCGCTTCCCATAAAAGTTCCCGATAGGGCCGCCATCTTCTATCCTAATGGCATTCCCAAGATTTCCGGGACTTGGCAAACCTCCTTCTTCAATCCATGAAATCGTAAAGACATCATTGGAAAGTGACGTCACTTTGTTTCGTTGCGTATTGGCAGTAAGATCAGCTCTCCAGCTAAAGTCAGTATTCTTTATTATGGTAGAAGTCAGGTAAAGCTCAATCCCTCTATTGTTGATACTACCAACGTTTGTCAAAAGTTTATCCTTGGCATATGCTGGCTGTTGGGAGGTGTATTCATAAAGTAAATCTACCGTTTCCCTATTGTACAAATCCAGGGAACCTCCTAGTTTATTATTGAACAATAAAAAGTCAAACCCTAAATTCCACTCTTTCTTCTTTTCCCATCTCAAGTCGGGGTTCGGGTTCCTTGACAAACCGTAAGTTTGATAATAAATCCCTTCCTGAGGATATACCCCTCCTTCAGAAAGCGTGATCAACGATTGATAATTATCTATTCCTTGGTTTCCGGTAACCCCATAGCCCAATCTTACTTTTAAGTTATTTACCGCTGAACTGTTAGCGAGGAAACTCTCTTTGGTCAATTCCCAACCTACGGATACCGCTGGGAAATTTCCCCACTTATGGTTGGCACCAAACCGAGAAGAACCTTCTCTTCTTAAGGTCGCTTGCACAAAATACTTTTCTTGGAATGCATAACTCGCTCTTGCAAAAAAGGCTATCAAGGTATTGTCTTCTTTGAAACTATCCATCCCTGGACGAGGAAGTTGTGTATTGTTAATAGCACTACCTGCGCTCAGGTTCCAGTCAAGAAAGCCATCCGTCGTAAAACCATTATTGTTAACATTGAACTCTTCTGTCGTAAAGTACTGGTAACTGTAACCAACGATGGCATCGAGCGAATGATCGGTATTGAAGATCTTCTTATAGTTTAGGGTACCTTCAAAGGTATTGGACCAATCCAAGTGGTTGAACTTAGAAGCATAGCCCATCCCTTGGTATTCAGATGTGGGACGGTTGGCGAAGTCATTCATCGACTGGTAATACCGGTCATTGTAATTGTTCCGGATATATGCACCAAAAGCGGAAGCTTTCAGCCCATCGATGATTTCATATGTCAACCTCATATCCCCGAGAAGGTAGACTTGTTCCGTTCATCGACCCGATTGGCATAGCGGGAAAGGGGATTGTAATTGTTATAGGCTTGCGTCTCTACATATGATCCATCAGGGTTAAAAATCGGAGCTGTGGGGTTTCGCTGAATGGCCTGCTCAAAGTCCCCACCTTGTCCACCTAGCCTGTTGGCATCACTGAAGTTGACCGCCAGATTGGATGCCAAGGTAAGTTTGTCCTGAAATCCCGTCTGACTAAAGCTAACCCGGCCACCAAATTGTTTGTTGCTGTTTTCCTGCGCAATTCCCTCGGCACCATTATAATAAAACGAAGCCCTGTAAGTGGAATTTTCGCCACCACCTGACGCAGCAAAATTATGGTACTGGCTAAGGTTCTGTTTGTTCAGCAATCGATCATACAAGTCTGTGGAGCTACCAAGGTCATTACCTTCGTCGATCAAGCCTTGATCGATCAGGCCGCGATATTGGTCTGCTGTGAGGAAGTCTGGCTTCCTGTCCACATATTCCCGTTGGAAATAGGTCGAATAATCAAACCGCGATTGTCCTGCTTTCCCTTTTTTGGTGGTAATGAGAATTACCCCGGCATTGCCTCGGGTACCATAGATGGCCGCAGCAGAACCGTCCTTCAGTACATCAAAGGAAGCAATATCATCCTGCTGAAGCAGGTCCAAACTTCCCCCGGGGATACCATCGATAACAATCAATGGACTGGTCGTGCCCACTAAAGAGGTCAAACCCCTCAACTGGATATCTGTGGTTCCATTGGGGTTGTTTCCTTGGGGACGGTTGATGTTCAGGCCGGCCACCTTGCCTTGGATCAGCTCCATCGGTGAGCGCATACCACCCTGCACAAAGTCATCCTCCTCCACATTGGCCACCGCTGAAGTAATCTCCCGCTTTTTCTGTGAACCATAGCCGATCACCACAAATTCCTCCAAGGACTCGGTATTGGAAGTCAACTCCACATCAAGGGCCGACTGACTCCCCACTGGAACTTCCTGACTGGCCATCCCAATAAAGCTAAAGACCAAAACGGATTCATCGGAGGCTACGGTGATCTTATACTTGCCGTCCAGGTCTGTCACGGTACCATTGGTAGTACCTTTTTCTAAAATGGATACGCCCGGAAGGGGCTCACCGGATTCATCGGTCACGACACCGGTCACTTCCTTGGCTGTGTTTTTAAAAAACGAAACACCATCTGCGGCGCCCGCTTCACCTATTACAAAAACTGCTTCTTCCGCCTGTGTGACGGAGCTGATTGCTCCGGAGAATAGCATCATCAAAACGCCTCCTCTCAATGTGCGAAAGCCAATACTGCTGCCGCCGCTCCTGCGACCAACAGCTGGTAACTTTTCTTTCATTTAACTTTGGGTTTTTAGGTTAACAACTAATTTTTATCGATCTGCACCATCAATGAACATTTTGCATAAATGAACGGTAATAGTGCCTAAAAATATCTAATAAAGCTAAACCCTTTTAGTCAAAAAGAAAAGTCGATTTAGCACTACGTAGTCCCACTAGTTTTTTGGTTCAAAAAAACAACGTCCGAATACGAACAAAAAAAAGCGTTTTACAACCTGTAAAACTCAATTCATACATCAAGCCTAAAAATCCAATTTAATCTTTTTATAATTTTAAAAGGAAAGTGATCAACTTTAGCTATTGAAATAATACTTCCATTAATAGCCTATCTAAAAACCCCTTACTTTGTTATAAATGTGTAAAATCAGCCTATCCAACATACATTATTTAGTTTAAAAAATTTAGAAAGCCCAGTCCTACTAAGTAGTTAAAAAGACCAAGAAGCATTAGTTTATATAAAAAATATTATTTTGGATATTTATAAATTAAAAAAATCAAAAAAAGCAACTAATCCCCATATCAAACATTCCAGCATGTCCCACATTAAAAACACCAAAGATAAATGAAAAAACGCAAGGAAATAGCCATGAAGCAGCGTCACAAAACTCTAGGAACCCAATACCTCATACTATCCCAAGAAAAGCTCCTTCATCTATATTGGAATAGCCACTCTTCACCTCAGCTCGATTAGAAAACCGTCTCCGTACAGTAGTCGGAACATGCACTACGAGCCTAGAAGCCAAAGGCAGGCCTGTCTGGAGCCAAAGGCAAGCTTGTTTAGAGCCAAACAGGGCTTAGAGGGAGATTTAAGGGGTGGAAGCCGTGGCAGATCGCCGCAGCGAGTTACCACACCCTTTTCCAACCCACATCCTCCTAAAAAGGGCCCGCCTGGGCAGACAGGTTAGTAATGACGGTTTTAATACTAAAAATAAATCGAGCTCAGGTTCCTAGTACTCATTTCACTGTTTTATTCGTGGATTCTCGTCCTTTCAGTGATGCTTGTAATATTATCTTGCTGGGTTCTCTTTTATCTTGCTCGGTATTGATCATCTTTAACATAGACTGTATGAGGCTTTGTGCAATTTCCTCCTTCGGCTGTTCAATACTAGAAACCGATGGTGTATTGAATTTAAAAAACTCGTTGTCATCAAAGGCTATAACCTGAAGGTCGTCAGGTATCTTTATTTTTAATTGCTTCACCACCTGCATGCCTTTCATTGCCAGGTAATTGGTAGCATAAAAAACAGCCTCCAAGCCCTGATTGGTCTCAAAGTAAGCCTTCATTACTGCCTCTGTTTCTTGAGAAGAATAGGTATCATAGGGAATTTCCAAAATTCTCTCTTCCAGCCCATGTTGTTTACACATTTGTATATAAGCTTCTCTCCTGTTATGCATCTGGGATTGGTCTGAATCAATGGTCACAAAACCAATGTTTTTTAAGCCATTTTCCAAGAACAAATCCAGCCCTTGCTTAGCCCCTTGGAAGTTATCGATCACCACATAACTACAATCTACCTCCGGCAAGTACCGGTCAAAAAGAATCAGTGGATTCCTGTCCTTGGACAACTCGGTCAAAAATCCAGCATCCATCCCTACTGGCGGAGTAAGGATATACCCATCCACTTGTAGGTCCCTAAACATACTGATCAAGCCCATGGTCTTGACCGGATCGTTATTGGTGCTGGAATAAATGATCTTATAGCCATCCTTAAAGGCACGGTCCTCGATCATCTTGGCGATGGTCGCAAAAAATGGATTGGAAATATCCTCTACCATAAACACGATGATATTGGATTTTCCCGTCCTGAGGCTCTTGGCCAGTTGACTTGGCTGGTAACCGATTTTCTTTACATAAGCCTGTACTTTATCGATCAGTTTTTGGCTGATCCTGTTTTCCTGGGCTTTGCCATTCAAAACAAAGGAAACTGTGGTTACTGAAATATTCAGCTCCTTCGCAATGGCTTTTATGGAATGTTTCTTTTTCTGCATTCTTAGTGGTTATACGAAAACTATCTAACTTTTTTAAGTGCTAATGAAATTTGATAAATACCAAATATAGTTGTTTTTAAACAATATAATAGCGAACAACTCGGACGGAATCAAGCCTGATGTACATTTCAAACTCGAAATCAACGCCGAATGGTTGGTGTATATTTGGTTTCTCTGGTTCTATTTGATTGACAGTGGGCAACTATTTCTCTTCCTCAGTTCCCGCGTATTTTATTTCCTACCGCCCAACACCTGTTAGGCGCACCCATTTTGTACAGGTTTTAAAACGATCATAGATAAAAACCATAATTCTTTCAATGACCGAACTGAAAAACCTTCTTAATTAAACGGTATTGAAATCGAGTTAAAAGGTTTTAGATAATGGAATATAAGGTTTTCAAAAATTGGATGAAAATTTTCAATAGAATTTCACCCAACAAAAAAGGCTGCCCTATTTCGAGGACAACCTTTTCGATTGGTGCTAGTTCATCGCAACTTATTCTATTAATTCCCTGGATCCCACCATATAGTGGTCGTCCAAGTATCTCCTCCCATATTGGAAATGGCATCACTTAAGTTTTGGGAATTGGTCGTCCCTTCAGAGGATGGATAAACCTGCCTCCGGGGAATTTCTCCATTAGAGAAGTTTCCGGTATAATTAACCGGGGTTAGCACAGGGTAACCGGAGCGTTTCCAGTTGTTCCAAGACTCCACAAAATTGGCCAAGAGTCCGGTAGTGGCCCAGATCTGTTCATTGATCATTTCCATGGCGGTCTGTGGTGAGCTCATATCCAATGGATGAGCAGCCACATAGGCATTCGCATCAGCACTGGAGACAGTGCCTCCACCGAATTTGCCAATGGTGGTCATGGCTCCCAACACACCTGCCTCATAATGTTCTGCTGCTGTTCCCGGGACATTATAACCCCGTACCGCCGCTTCTGCCAGTAATAGCTGAACCTCCGCATAGGTGAGGAAGAAAATCGGCGCATCCCTATCCCGATAGATCCCCGTCGGTCGGGAATAATTGCCGATAGGCGCCATATCATCCCCTTCTCCGGTACTACCCGGGTAGTTTGGCTCCTTTCCAATATCAGTAGTTTGTCCTTTGAGGTCATAGCCATTGGGCATTCCGATCTGCACAGCTGGGTCATTGTTTCCGACCACATTTCCATTTTTATTAGCAGCTAATCCTGCCGGAGGCACTTCTGCGATTACAGGCAATCGCGGATCGTCCGTAGCTTGTAGAAAATCGATCATTGTCTTTGACCAGCGTACTTCATAGATGTCGTCCTGTACATTCAGGGCATTTGCGCTGGAGTTGGCATAGCCGTTGTTCTGATCAGAAAACATCAGCGCTTCATCAGCATCCGAGGCAAAGACTCCACCAGCAACGGCTTTTTCCACATAGCTCTGGGCAGATGCAGGATCCACCTCCACCATCCGCATGGCCATTTTCAGCATCAGGGAATAACCGAATTTTTTCCATTGGGCAATATCCCCACCATAGATCACGTCGTTGGTGATTTCATCGGTACCAGTTCCCAAGGTATTGATGGCATTTTCCAGGTCAGCCAGCATGCTCATGTAGAGCACAGACTGCTGATCGTATTTGGGCTGTGTGAGTCCTTCCTGCCCCTGCAATGCCTCCGTATAAGGAATGTCACCATAAATATCCGCTACAAAAGACAATGTCAGGACTTTCATAATATCCCCGACGGCATTGAGGTTGGTATATCCCTTCTCCATGGCCAGCTGCTGCATCTGGTTGATCCTGGACGCTGCTTGATACCCTTGGTTCCATACGCCTTGGATATAGTTATTGGTGCTGCCAGAAATCACGTATTTATCGGCATTGGAGTAATAGTTGGCACCTCTCGTAGAAGTAGAAGCCAATACTTGCACCCACATGCTCTGAAAAAGGATCGAACCTGTATAGCCTGTCACCATGTTTCCATAATTATAGGACACCGTAGGCAAAATCAAATTCGGTTCAAAGAGATCGCCATCGGCTCGATTGGGGTCGGTGTTGATTTCTTCAAAATCACTATCACAGCCGGCAAAAGCCACAAACAAACCTACCAGCATAAAACTTATATATCTTTTCATGATCAATTCAATTTAAATTTAAGGTTGAATCCGTAGGATCTTGTACTTGGTAAACTGGTTCCTTCGATACCTGTATAGTTGATATTAGAGCCAAAAGAGGCCTCAGGATCGATATTCTCAGCATGACGCATCAGAATCGCCAAGTTTCTCGCCACCAAAGACACGTTCAGTCCTTTGATTACCGGTGTATTGGCAAACCATTTATCGGGCATGGAATACCCCAAGGTCAGCTGTCTCAACTTGATAAAATCGCCATCTATCACACTTGTACTTGTCACATTTTGGGCAAGTGCTTTATAATAATTCTCTGCCGTTGCGGTATTGCCGTTTGTGGTCACCCCTTCTTCTCTGCCCACCAAGGTGCTTTTATTTAGCCCTCTCCAAGTGGAATAATATTCCGTAGCAGACAGCACCTTGTTACCAAAGCTATAATCTATCAAGAACGAAAACGAGATGCCATTATAGCTAAACGTGTTGTTCCATCCGCCATAGAACGTCGGAAGCACAGACCCGTAGTTCTTTAATTCGCCTCTCATTGGCAATCCTGAATCATCCACCATGATGGTTCCATCCTCATTATAAGCATAATCATAGGCCCTGATCTGGGGACCAGACTCTCCTACTACAAAAGCCGTCACGGCATCTCCTAAGGTTGCTCTATTTTGGCCAAGGGTGATGGGGTTATTGTCAGGCCCGGTGCTGAGCACTTCGTTTTTCACACTGGTCATGTTAACAGAGGTATTCCAAGAGAATTTTTGTGTTTGCACAGGCACACCTGTTACCAAAACCTCCAGTCCTTTGTTGGACACCGAGCCGGTCGCCACCACCCCATTATTAAAACCGGAAGTGATGCTGTAGGTCGCATTCATGATCTCATCATGAGTGGTCTTGGTAAAGTACGCTATATCAAAGCTCAACCTGTTTTTAAAGAAACTCAAATCCATTCCGAGCTCAACTTCGTCCGTCGTGAAAGGCTTCAGGTCTTCATTTGGTAAAGAAAGTGGAGCTGATCCTGCGGGGACTCCGTTAAAGGCATTGGCAGAACTGTAATAGAACTTCGTCTGATAAGGCTGGGTAGGTTCTCCACTGGTCACTGCATAAGATGCCCTAAGCTTTCCAAAGTCCATCGCATCGATATTCAACAGGCGGTCAAATACAAACGCCAAGGTCACCGAAGGTGAAAAGATACTGTTATTTTCAGGGTTCAGTGTACTGTACACGTCATATCGTCCAGTAGTGGTCAAGGTCAAGAAATCCTTGTAGCCAAATCCCAATGAATAATAAGCGGAATGCACTTCTCTCTCTCGATAAACGAGGGAGTTATTATTGCCTCCCTCCGGAGTATAAGTCCTGTTAAAAATCTCCGTATTATAAGGAGAATACAAATAAGGCAGCACGAACCGACTACCACTTAACCCAATCGACTCGAATTTATTTTTCCGCATGTTCACCCCTGCCAAGGCATCTAACTCGATATCTTCTGTAAGGTCTACAGTGGCACCAAGAAGACCGTCAATATTAAGTTCAGCACGTGTCGATTGACCTCTTGCATTCAAAGCCCCTTGCATATCAGCTGTATAGGCCAATCCATAGGGCTCCACGGTGTTCACTTTATCATTGGACACGTCATTTCCCAACCGCACCATCGCATAGATATCAGGCGTGAAGCTATACTTGGCAGACAATGCGGAAATGGTCCGGTTTCTTTCAAGGTCATTGATTCCCTTTTCGGTAATAAAATACGGATTGGTCACATAAATATCATCACTGAATACTGTTTCTGCTCCTGTCTCAGGATTATAGCCTGGAGCAAAGATGTTGTGGTCGACATTGGGTGCCAAGAACAAGAAGTTGTTGGGATTTCTAGGGCCATCACTGAGGTGAGGAATATTGGTCGACAGCTGATTGACATAGTTTACCATGGCGGTAATGTTCAGCTTATCGGTAATATTCTGCTCCACATTTAAGTTGATGGTCTTCCTGTCCATTCCGCTGTTTGGCACGATGGCATTGGCATCTAGATTGGAAAAGGAAAGCCTAAACGCCCCGTCTTCCCCCAATCCCTTCGACACAGAAACGGTATTGGTAAAATTAGTACCTGTCCTGTAAAAATCGATATAATTTTCACTAGCAGGTGAATAAGGGTAGTTATTACCATCAAAGCCAATCACTTGGCTGCCATCCATCTGGGCTCCCCAGGCCGAGCGCCCCGTGGTCTGGGCATCACTGGCCGTAGTGGGCTTGAGTCCGCCAGTTCCTTGCCCATAGACGTTTTGGAAATCAGTAAAATCCACCGCCTGCTCAGTCATGAAGTTCATCGTGTAATCCAAGGACCATTCTCCTCCTTTTTTACCTGCTTTCGTGGTAATGAGGATTACGCCGTTAGAGGCTCGTGACCCATAAAGTGCCGAAGCTGCCTGTCCTTTCAGAACGGTCATGGACTCGATATCATCCGGACTGAGGTTACCGATACCATCGCCATTGTCACTACCACCCCACTGGCCAGCAGATCCTCTTTGGGTGTTGTCCATCGGAATACCATTGATCACATAAAGGGGAGACCCTGATCCACTGATGCTCGGAAGTCCCCGGAGGGTAATCTTTGAAGTCCCCCCTGGCCCACTGTTGGTACCTTTAACGACCAGCCCTGCTACCCGTCCAGCTAAGGAGTTGGCCACATTTGTTTCCCGGGCTTGATCCAAGGCTTCACTGCCCACTTCGGTAACCGAGTAACCAAGTTTCTCCTTTTCTTTACTGATCCCGAGCGCCGTTACGACCACTTCGCCCAGCTCTTCAGCATCTTGGGAAAGAGACACATCGATCGTATTTTTTCCTTTAACGGAATATTCTTGGCTCATATAACCTATAAATGAATACACCAAAATGGCATCTTCAGGAACATTGTTCAAGGTATATTGACCATCCAAATCAGTGGATGCACCTGTCGTGGTGCCTTTGATAAAGACATTGACTCCAGGAATTGGCTCTCCACTATCTGCATCAGTGACCGTACCAGTGATGGTTTTGGTCTGGGATGCACTCGTCATCGACTGGGTTTGGGCTATTAAAAATTGCCCTCCCACCAACACCATGAAAAACATGGTAAGTAAAATTTTTCTCATAAGAAAATAGGGTTTAGATTAAGCTTTAACCCGGAATATGCATAAACAGGGTTAAAACAGTTTTTAATTATTTACTCCAATGCACATGGCATTCACCTTGAAACACCCAACCACTATTGATTATACATCCCTATGCCAGTAAGGTAGTTGGACTCGTCTTTTGTGGTGGATAATCGACCACTGATGGCGGTAGACAGACTACAGCCGCTACTACTTAGCACCTGACTTAGACTATTGTGGATATTGGCAAGATTTCGCATAATCAAAAAACAATTTTACCAGATCGGCAATCACTAGCCTGTACCAATAAATTGTACCAGCGGAAAAATACTTATACAAACATATCATTCCCCCATTTGTTCGGTGGTTTCCGTCATCATTATTAAAGTTATAAAATTGACAATAAATACAAAACACTTATTTGTTTTTTATATTTTGTACAATCAAAAAGAACATTATTTACTAAAAAATACACCTATTAATTGTAATTTTTAACTAACTATCGAAATTAATTTAATTTCATATCATTACACGACATCCTTTAACAAATACTTCTGTCTCCCTATATCATTTTTATAGGTAAGTATAAAAATCAGTTGTTTTTAAAACTGTAAATCTATTTAGCAGGTTTCATTTTTACATATTCATCCAAATTGGAACGGTTTTAGCTACGATAGGAAGTAAGGCGATTGACCCCGCCCAACCCAACCAACCTATTATTAACTATTTAAACCGCAATAAAATGAATAAAGCAAGAAACTTAAGATGGACAGGTATATCGCTGGTTTTGTGGTTGGTATTAGCATTGAATTCTACTAACGCGCAAGCTGAAACCCCTAATGGAGTATCCTTCCAGGTCTTCTATGATGAACTCTCACCTTATGGTGACTGGGTCAATGACCCAAGACATGGTTATATCTGGCTGCCCTATGCCGATAGGGATTTCCATCCATATGGGACTAATGGACACTGGGTCATGACGGAATATGGTAACACTTGGGTATCCTATTATAATTGGGGATGGGCACCATTCCATTATGGACGATGGACGTATGACCAGTATTACGGATGGGCTTGGATTCCTGGCTATGAATGGGGACCTGCCTGGGTAAACTGGCGAACAGGTAACGGATATTATGGCTGGGCGCCATTAGGCCCTGGGGTATCCATTAATGTAAACGTGAGGATTCCAAGCTATCACTGGGTTTTTGTACCTAGGACCAGGTTTATGAACAGACACGTGTACCGCTATTACGCTCCGAACAGAAATGTGGTCAATATATATAACAGGACTACCATTATCAATAATACTGTAGTGCATAATAATAATCGCTATGTGGGCGGTCCAAGAAGAAGGGATATCGAACGCTATAGCAGGAGATCTGTGGATGTTTATCGCATCAATAATTCCCGAAATGCAGGCAGGACCAGTCTTTCGAGATCCCGAAATACCCTTGAGGTCTATCGACCCAATTTAAGGACTGCTAGAAATGACAGAAGGGCTACAGCAAGACCCTCTCAGGTAACGTCTCCAGAAAGGGCCAGGGCAAGCCGATCCAATGTGACCAGAGGTCGCTCTGGATATAATTCCCGAAATACGTCGGCGTCGCCATCAAGAAGCAACAATAGCCGAACAACCAATAAGGCGGTTTCCCCTTCCCGTAGGTCCACTAGCCCTACTTATGGCACGAGAGGATCATCCGGGACTAATAATTCCCGCAGCGCTACAAGTACTTCTAGAAGCAATAGTAAGACATATGAGCAACCATCCCGAAAGACCAATTCTCAGGCAAGACCAACAAGGTCTCCATCAAGTAGGGAAGCTGCACGCCCCTCTACATCGAGGAGCAGTACCTCTAGGTCTACCACTTCTCCATCGAGAAGCAAGAGCAGTTCTTCTGTAGGCAGAGGCAGCTCATCAAACGTCAGCAGATCGACTGGATCAACTTCTCGCAGCTCAAGCAGCAGAAGTAGCTCAAGCAGTTCTTCAAGAAGTGGAAGTAGTCGTTCGAGAGGAAATAATTAAAAAAAGCAATAGATTTTAATGTTAGGTGATAGATTACTGAAAAGTACGACCGGAAGTCTGGTCGTACTTTTTTAAGCTGCTAAAACAAGGACAGAGCGTTCCTCGAGCAGCCTCCACACCAATAACCATCAGACTATGAGTAAGTTAACTACAAAAACCAACAAAGAAGCAAAAAGGCAATTATAAACAGCCTTTATCACTAAAGTTAAATTTTAGTAAAAAACACCCCAAAAAGGGCAAATAAGCCGAATAAATCGATTAAATTAAATGCTAAATCTCGTGAAAGGGCTATTGAAAAATAAATAAACTCCCTATATTCACGTTTTTAATGACATAAACTTAAATAATTTAACACTATGAGCAGATTCACAGAAGTAAAGGAATTAGTTGATTCTCTAGAGGATGATTTCGAAAAATTCTACGAAAAAGGTAACAAAGCTGCTGGTACCAGAGTAAGAAATGGTATGCAAGCCATCAAAACACTCGCTCAGGACATCAGAAAAGAAGTTACTGACATCAAGAACTCCGGTAAATAATCCTATTTACCAATAGCATTAAAAAAACAAAAAGCCGCTGACTATCACGTCAGCGGCTTTTTTTTATGGGTATCAAGATCAAAGTTCCTTAATACTAATATTACGAAACTTCACCACTGACCCATGTCCAAGGAAACCAATATGACCTTTGGTACGCCTAAGCCCTGGATGGTCCTTACCGTCCAAGGCACCCTCTTCATTGGCTTTTGCTATATTTCCTTTGAGAATGGTGCGTCCATTTAGGACCACCTTTACTTTATCTCCTTTAACAATTACCTCCTCACTGTTCCACTCTCCCACAGGCTTCTGAAAACCCCTCTTGGCAGGAATAACACCATAAACGGATCCATGGTACTGATACGCGTGCAAATCAGCGTATTTCTCGGCAGAATTGTCCAAAATCTGAAGTTCCATGCCCACATAAGCAGCATCACCTTCCAATGGCGCCCTTATCCCCAAGCCATTGTTGGCCCCTGGTGTAAGCAAAAACTCAAACTTTAAGTGAAAATCCTGATACTCCTCTTCTGTGTATAGGTTTCCCTTCCCTCCTCTGTCAGGCCTAATGACCAGCACACCATCTTCCACGATATAATCGGTCTTATTCCCCACCCAACCACTTAGGTCCTTTCCATTGAAAAGGCTTTTAAAAGTGCTCTTTGGGATAATACCAGCCGTTAAAATTAGTGCGCTGCAAATTAATCCTACGATCAGGTATCCTTTGCTGTGATTTGATTTACTGTTCATTGTTATTGGTTTATGTATAAAACATCAGGAACAATATTACCATAAAGTGCAATCATTACTAGCATAGCGAGCAATTATTCCAATGTAGGATCGAATGTACCTCCCCAGCCTTCATTTTGCTCCAAGCTTGGATTTCGATCCAGTACGGCTTTTTGAATAGGGAAGAAATAATAGGTCTCAGGCAAGACACTTTCTTTCACACCAGATCTCGGCACCTGTAAGACAGAATATTTAAAGTCCTCCTCTACCAATTCATAGTCATTAGCCAATGCCCTGGCCTCTACCAAAGGCATCTCAGCACCACCTTCTTCCACCGCAATGGATTCTACCCCATGTTTAGTAGTCCCGTCTAATCTGTCCAACAACCGGAGCCTTCTCAAATCCCAAAACCGGTGGCCTTCAAAACAAAGCTCAATATTACGCTCTGCCAAGATCACTTCGCGCAGCTCATCCCTATTGGTAGCCTGAATACCGAAATTGCCATCTGTACCCGCCTCGATTCCGGCCCTCTCGCGGATCTGGCGCAAGATCTCCATCGCAGTGGTCATATCACCCGTCTCATTAGCAGTCTCTGCATAGTTCAGCATCACCTCCGCAAAACGCATCAGCACATAATCAAGATCGTACTGCTGTACTTCGGCTTGGGTAAGGTCCAACAGGCTGTTTTTAAGGATAAAAAAGCCTGTATACCGGTCCAAATTAGTGGAGTTCGTTTGAGCTGCAGGGTTGACGCCAAAATCATCCAGCTCATGAGCTATACCCAATGCCGTATATTGGCGCTTATCGACTTTCCCAGACACTCCATACGGCTTTCCGGCCCATACGATGGACTTATCAAATCTTGGATCCCGGTTTTCCCAGTAATTTTGTAAAAATGCTTCATCGGACATATAGTATGCTCCGCTAGGATCATTGTATAATTTTCCATCTTTCATCGGAAACTCCTTGATGAACTCCCAGGTAGGACAGGCAGAAGCCGGCCCCCTGCTTTCGGATCCCGGACGGACACCATGATCCCAAGCAGCTGTTTTATTGGGGTAGCTATTGATCACTGAAAATACCACTTCACTGTTTCTTTCCTCCAGTGCCACATTACTATAATCATCCACCAACATGTACCCCTGCTCCATCATCGTTTCATACGCCAGCTTATTGGCCTCGTGAGCCTCCTGCCAGTAAGTATTATCAAAGGGATTGGAAGGATTGAACTGCGGTGAGGCTTTGTACAGAAGCACTTTTGCCTTAAAGGCCAAGGCAAAGTTTCCGTCTATTTTACCGTAGTCTGAACTGGAAGACGCTATGTGCGCTGGAAGCAGGTCGATCGCTTGGTCCAGGTCCTCCACCATGAAATCAAAGCACTCCGCAGAACTATTTCTCGCCACGTACAAATCATCCTCATATCGATCCTGTGGCACTTTGATATACGGGACACCTCCATGGTACATGACCATTTCGAAATAAGCATAGGCACGCATAAAAAGCGCTTGCCCCATCACCTCGTCTTTAATTTCCTGTGGCAATGTCCCCGTTTGCACATCTTGGATGGCCTGATTGATCAGCCGAACCTGCTCATAATCCCAGCTCTTGAAGTTTCCATTGGAGATGGTGATCTGATCCTCGTACCAAACGATTCCTGCTATTTGCTGACTGGTACGGTCGGCACCGGTATTCCAGTTTCCAAACATCCCGTACAAATTGGCCAAATAAGCATTGGCCAACCTCTCGTCATTCCACACTTGCTCGGGATCATAATTATTGATGTTCTCTATCTCCAGCACATCAGCGCATCCCGTCATCCATACCAGTATTGTCAGTGTATATATGATCTTCTTCATCGTATTGCTCATTAAAATTTAACATTCAAACCAACTGTAAGCGATTTCATGAGAGGGAAAGAATCATAGTTCTTCTGCTCGGGATCATGAAACTCCTTCATATCAGAAATAGAAAACAAATTGGTCCCATTAAAGAACACTTGGGCACTGGCCACGTTTACGCTATTCACCCAAGATTGAGGGAGATTATAGGCCACGTTGAGGTTTTTGAGCCTTAAATAGGCGCCATTTCTGATCCAAAAGGAAGTGGAGCCTGTTCCGGACTCATACCAGTTGTAGCCAACGGGTCGGGGGTATTGTGCGTCTGGATTATCGGGTGTCCATACGTCATCTGCCCAGATGGGGTAATAAGGACGAATGGTACCACCATGCTGCCTCATTCCGGCACCTTCTTGGTTACTGATGATCCTATCGTAGACACCTACTCCCTGAAAGTGCGCATTGACAGAAAAGTTGTTCCAATCGACATTAAACCCAAACCCATAATTTAACCTTGGCGCAGCATTATTGGAAAGCAACTGGAAATCGTTGCCATCGATTTTGCCGTCAGGCCCTTCCGAAAAACCATCTCCACGCACATCCTCAAAATACAATCCTCCCAAATAAGGATCACGACCATATTGCTTAAAGCCCGCTTCCATCAACTCATCCAACTGCTCTTGACTACGGATGATCCCCAAGGCCTTCAGGCCAAAAATCCGATCGGCAGGCTGCCCAATCTGGGATTCCGATGCTCGGTTACCGCCATCTTGGAAGATCGGGTTCTGATCGAGGACATCCCACTGGTCCCTTGAATACCCTAAGTTGCCGTAAAATGAATAATCCAGTTTTCCTTCCGCTGCCACGTCTCTCCACATAAGGGAAAGTTCGCCTCCCTTCCAGGAGCGGGCAGCATAGTTCTCTGGCGCGAGGGATTGGCCATAATTGTCCGGCAAGGTCACCAATCGGGAGCCAAGAATATTTTCTTCTTTCTTGTAAAAAACATCTAACGATCCCGAAAGTCTGGTATCGATCAGCTCAAAATCCACCCCAACATTATACGTCGTCGAGGTAGCCCAGGTCAAGTAAGGGTTCGGCGTATCCCCAGGTGCAATGCCTCGGTACAGGTCATCTCCAAAAATATAGCTGCCGCTATTTCCGTACGTTTGGAGATAAGAGAATGGGGTGATCCTATTGCCGTTTACATCCAGGTCATTTCCTGTCGTTCCCACGGAAGCACGTAATTTCAAATCACTTAACCAATCGGCTTTGTTCATAAATGGCTCGTCTATGATCCGCCAAGCTGCCGATACGGAAGGGAAAAAACCCCACCTCTTGTCATCGGGAAAGAGCGTATTGCCATCGTACCGAAAACTAAACTCCGCAATGTACTTCTCCGAAAAGTTATAGTTTACCCTTCCTATAAACGATTGACGGGCCACCGCATTTTCATTGATATAGCCATTGCCATCATTTTCGTAGCCTGATCCATACCGCATCTGGGCATCCGTAGAATACACAAAATCCTGGTCATAATCCGTCACAGGGTCCTCTGCTTTAGCATACGCACCATATAGCCCCCGTTCAGCCTGTTCAAAAACAGCCATCGCATCGATGCTATGCTTTCCAAAGACCTTGGAGTAATTCAAGAACCAATCAAACTGATAGCTCCATGCAGTATTGATGTCATAACTTAAAAACTCCTGGTTTTGGCTGAAGGTAAACACATTGGTTTTATTGGGATCTGGAGGCGCTGGAAGGAACCTGTTTCCATCTGGATCTGCCTGATTAAATACATAATTGGTCTGGAAGGTGAGGAACTTCTTACGCATGAAATCCTCCGCCAAATAATTCCCCACCACCTTGGTAGTAAGTCCCGGTACCAAATCTTCCAAATCAATGTCCAAAGTAAGGATATTGTTCAGCTGCCGCTTTCGTGTCTTGATATACCTATTGCCTACGATTTGGTCAATCACACTCCAGGCCAGCCAACTGCCCATGGGAGTCTGTACGGGATAGTCGGTCACATAATTGGCGGGTGTACCATCCTCTTCCAAATAATAAGGATATACCTTCGGCCAGTTAAAGGTCACCCGATACAAGTCCGACACATCATAATCATCATCTCCGGAAAATGGCCAGTAAAAGCGATCGTGGTTTTGCTGGTTAGCAGATATATTGACTCCTAATTTTATTCGGTCCGAAATCTGTGCCGTGACATTAGTCCTAAGATTAAACTTACCATGCTCAAGGCTTTTATAAGCCCCTTCCTCTCCCCGATAGCTCAAAAGGGAATAATAAGTCAGTTTATCACTTCCTCCAGCCACACTCAGGGAGTAGTTTTGGCTCCAAGGGTTTTGCCAGATGAAGTCGTTTACGTTATAGCTCCGGTCACTAAAGTAAGCAAACTCTTCTTCGCCGTTGGGCGGGGCTGTTCCCCTATATTCCGCTACCCTGTTTTGATAGATCAGCTCATCCGTGGCCGTAGTCTGGTCCGAAAGCAGTTCCATGGTAGGCGAAAAGAACGCATAGGAAGTCTGGAAATTGAACATGGGCTTTTGTTTCGTACCACTTTTGGTAGTTACCAGCACCACACCATTGCCCGCGCGGGAACCATAAATAGAAGCCGTAGCGGCATCTTTCAAAAAGCTGATTTGATCCACCTCTTGTGCTTCCAAAGCATCAAAAGCAGTCTTATCACGTACTATCCCATCGATCACATACAACGGATCACCAAAACTCCCTCTGATCCTGATAGAAGAAGTCGAGCCGGAAAGCCCCGAGGTCCCCGTCACATTCACCCCCGGAGCACGCCCTGCCAAGGTATTGGAAAGGTTATTGGTGGGTATCTGGGTGAGGTTATCGGTTTCCACTGCGGTGATGGCACCGGTAATATTTACCTTCTTCTGACGGCCATAGCCCACGACCACAAATTCTTCCAGTGACTTGGTGTCCTCTGCTAGCGTGATATCAATTACGCTTTTGCCTCCTATGGAAACGGTCTGTGTAGCGTATCCTATAAATGAAAAGATTAGCGACCCGCCTTCGGGTGCCATGATGGTGTAGTTACCGTCTATGTCCGTCACGGTCCCTGTGGTCGATCCCTGAACGGTGACGGTCACACCGGGAATGGGCAACCCACTTTCGTCCACGATGGTACCGGTAACTTTTACATCGGCTACATTCACTTCTTCCAGCGCCACAGTGGTGTCCACCCCCTTCTTTCCTACATAGATTACATTATTGATTCTTTTGAACTTCAGGTCGACGTCCATCGAGATTTGTCTCAGCACATTTCCCAGGGACACTTCTTCTTGGACTGAATGGTGGAGCTGACGCTTGCGCACGTCCCCCCGCCTATAGTTAAAACGGAAATCTGTTTCTTTCTCTATGAGCTTAAAAATCTCTTCTACCGAGACTTCGCTCCCATTGAGGGATACATATACCTCTTCCAGGCTGGTCTGTCCACTGGTCTCGCCAGCCAACAAACTGCTCAGGAAAAGGCACTGAATGAGCATACCGAAAAAGGCGTACTTTCCCACGGTCACAATTTTTTTTAGTAACTTTGATTTCATACTTAAGTTGTTTTATGGATAAATAATTGTCTGTGAAACAAGCGGATCATTGGGCTAGCTGGACGACCAAATACAGCTATGCCCGATGGTCTTTTTGTTTGTGGTAAAGGTGATTTTCTATTTCATTGGCAGTTATTTTTGCTTAATAGATAATTACATTATTGTTTTCTATCCGAAACTTGAACTCGAAAGTAAAGCCCAGTCCCTCTAGGATTTGTTCTAACGATTGCTGCTCAAATTTTCCTGTGAAATCTTTCCGGCTTGTAAAGCCCTTACGTATCTCAAACTCTACTCCAAACCACTTGGTCAATACTTCCACTACCTCCTTAAAACCCGCTGCCTTAAAACTGATGACGTTGTCCTTCCAGGCAAACATTTCGTCATATTGAACCCTGTTTTTTTTCATGCTTCCTTCGATGGAAGAATAGCTGACAGCTTCCATAGGCAGCAGTAAGTAACTTAGCTCCTCTCCACTATTTTGGGCTGACACTTTTACCTTTCCTGTCAATACCCCTACCTTGGTTTGGTCCGAATTGGTAAGCTCCTTTATCACAAAGGATGTCCCTAGCACCTTGGTCACTGTACGGGGAGTTTTGACGACAAAGGGCCTATTCTCATCCCTTTCCACATCAAAAAATGCCTCGCCTTCCAAGTAAACCTCCCGTACAGTATCCCCAAAGTGATTCGGGAAAATCAACTTACTGCCTGCGTTCAGGTGCACATGACTTCCATCTGCAAGGGTGAGCTTTAGTTTTTGACCGTATTCGGTGGTTTTGGTCACCATTTTTGGAGTCACCTGCTGTTTCTTCTCTCTCTCTTTCGGACTACCGTGTTGGAGAATAAAGAAAGAAACTGCGGCCACCATGCTGATCATCGCTGCCACCACATACCACATCTTTTTCTTTTTATCCTTAGCCCTACGATCTGTTCTCACCTGGGCAATATTTATATTTTTAAGTGCTTGCTCCTCTTTGCTAATTTGAGCTGCTATTTTTTCAAATAGCTTTTTGCTATCCACCATCTCCTCCGCTCCTGCCTCTGGTTCGAAATCATCCAGCTCAGCTTCCAATTGCTGCTTACCTGTTTCTGAATTTATCCAAACCAAGACCATATGCACCTCTTCTGGAGAACACTTTCCTGCAAAAAATTTCCTTAACAATGATGAATCCATTGACTATTCTTTCTTAGTAATACGCCATGCACTTGACTTCCCCCTAATGAAGATGACATTATTTTAAAAATTTCCCTTCACCAATGTTCATTAATAATATAATTTATTTTTCCTTAGTTTACTCAAAAAAATAACTTTCAATACCTATATTACAGTATATTTTAAAACTATAGCCACTTTCATTTACTATAAAATTAGGTAGAATTGATGGACACCCTTATCAATGATATAGCACTTAAAATCAAGGACAATGACAAAAATGCTTTTTATGAGCTCTATCAATTATTCCATGAAAGGATCTACCTTTTTTGTATCCATTATGGTCTAAAGGCCGTGGATGCAGAAGAAATCACACAGGATGTATTCGTAAAACTATGGACCGCTAGGCAGAAAATTGATCCTACAAAATGCCTTAAAGCCTATTTGTTTACCATTGCAAAAAATACCATGCTGGATATGTTCAAAAAACAAATCAGGCAAAAAGCTACCAGAACTTACCAAATGCAACTTATACTCCCGGTAAACACCACCCAAAACACCTTGGAATACAATGAATTGATGGGATTGGTAGAAAAAACCCTTACCTGCCTGCCCGAAAGGCGGAGGAGGGTATTCGAAATGTCCCGGTTACAGGGACTTTCCCATAAAGAAATTGCTGCCCAATTGGGCATCTCCACCAAAACGGTCGAAAATCACCTGACCCTGGCACTACAAAACTTCCGAGAGGTATTTCAAGATGCCCAAATTATGTCATTGGCCCTACTGACCCTTTCCCTATCCTATTCTTGAGCTCAAAAAACAACGATAAAATAAACCTTTTCCATTTTCCAAACATGCATTCTGACTGATAACCAAAACGGGAAATTGATTGGTAGTTTTTTGTCGTTTTCAAACCATTTGGGGGCAATTCCTCGTATTAAACTGTGGACAGGTGATAACAACCTGCCGTTTTAATCATTCACCCAAAACTACAATGAAATACTTCCTATTCTCCATAATTGCACTAATGACAGCATTTGGTTCTTTACGGGCGGCGCCTGACATGACTGCTTCATCCGATACAGCTACCTTTGCTGCGGGATGTTTCTGGTGCGTCGAGGCGCAGTTTTTACAACTTGAAGGCGTATCCAAGGTAGTCTCAGGCTATACGGGTGGTCATGTGGCCAACCCAACCTACAAGGCGGTATGCACGGGCAAAACCGGACATGCCGAAGCCATTTCTATCGTTTATGACCCTGAAGTGATCACGTACGATGAGCTATTGGAAGCGTTCTTTGTAGCGCATGACCCCACGCAACTAAACCGACAGGGAAATGATGTGGGCACCCAGTATAGAAGTGCGATATTCTACCATTCTGCCGCACAAAAAGAAAAGGCCGAATACTATATCAATAAACTCGATGAAGAAAACATCTATCCCAAAAAAATTGTTACGGAAGTAGCTCCCATGGAAAAATTCTATGTAGCGGAGGATTACCACCAGAATTATTACAACCTCAACAAAGAGCAAGGCTATTGCCGCTATGTCATTACTCCTAAGTTGGAAAAATTCCAAAAGGTGTTTAAAGATAAACTGAAGGAAGGAAAATAATATGAAACGAATACTGATGATCGGTGTCCTGCTGACAGCCATTATTGGGTGTAGCAAAGGCCAAAGTAACCAAACCCAAGGCACCCAAAAAGAGAAAGCCGACAACCCCTACTACTCCCGGACAGACACCACTTCACTGGATGTTTCGGACGCGGAATGGAAAAAAATCCTGCCGCCGTTCCTTTACGCAGTTGCAAGGGAAGCGGCAACAGAAAGGGCTTTTACGGGCCAATATTGGGACGCTGACACCAAAGGCACTTATTACTGCGCAGTATGTGGCAATAAATTGTTTCTCTCAGAGGCCAAATTTGAAAGTGACTGTGGATGGCCAAGCTTCTTTGAGGCTGTACGCAAAAACAGCGTGATCTACAAAGAAGACAACTCCCACGGCATGAACAGAATAGAAGTACTCTGTGGCAGGTGCGACTCCCACTTGGGACACATCTTTAACGATGGCCCACCTCCCACCCATAAGCGATTCTGTATGAATTCTATCTCCCTGGATTTTGAACCATTGGGGACGGTGGGGCTGAACTAGCGCTATGAATAATTACTTCTTTATAATCAGGCTGTCGATATCCCTCCTCTCGTTGTAACAGTCTTTTCTGGCCCATTTCGGAGACACCTGATTTCGACTATTGGGACAGCCTGATTTTATTGTTTTTCAACTGGCATTTTTGCATCTGTTTTTTCCAGCCAAACGGTTAACTTTTGCTTCAATTCATCCGCTAGCTCATTTCGTTCAGCGATAAGATTATATTTTTCAGATAAATCAGCAGAAAGATCATATAATTCATCCTCGGTACCATCATAATAGTGGATCAGCTTAAAGTCTCCCGACCGGATAATGGAATAAGGAACTACGTCCACTCCGCGATAGTGGGGAAAATGCCAGAACAGATCGCGGCTATACGTTTTTCCAGGGTGATTGATCATTTCCAGTAGGTTTACACCATCCCAGTTATCTTCAGCCACTTCGCCATCCACATAATTTAGAATCGTAGGAATAATATCCATGGTAATCATAGGAGATGCCGTTTCTTTTCCTTGGGGTATTTTACCAGGCCATCTCATGATGGTGGGCACCCTTATCCCTCCTTCGTAGGGGTATCCTTTTTGGGACCTCAGCGGTGTATTATTAGTGATAAGGTGGGATGGATTACCCATAAGCCCTCCATTGTCAGAAGTAAAAATCACTAGTGTATTTCCACTGATCCCTAAACTATCCAAGGTCGCCACTACTTTTCCCACATTTTCGTCGAGGCTTTTGACCATGGCTGCATAAACAGGGTTTTGCTGATCTCCTGGCTCTTTGGATTCATAATCACTGACCAAATCAGCTTTTCCCATTAATGGGGTATGCACGGTATAGCTGGCCCACTGTACGAAAAATGGCTTGTCTTTATTTTCTTGGATAAAACCCACCAATTCATCTCCTTCTCTATCAGTAAGGTACTCACCTTCTTTTCTCGGAGCCAAATTAGGAATGATATATTCCTCATTTCCATTGAATGGCTTATAGGGATCAAAGTAACTTGGCGGTTGTCCTAGATCACAGCCTCCTATATTCACATCGAACCCTTGATGTTCAGGAAAGTATTCATCAGGCCCCAAATGCCACTTACCAATATGAGCGGTCTTATAACCTCTGTCTTTTAAAAGCTCTGCAATCGTCACTTCTGACAATGGCATATAAAGGTAGTTTTTGGGTGTTTTCAAGGGTTTATCGCCATTTTCATCATAGCCTTGGGGATTTTGGCCATCCGGTGGTATGATTCCTCCTTGAAACCTAGCCCTAATCCAGTCCGTAATACCTGTCCTCGAAGGGTATTTACCAGTCATCATTGCAGCCCTAGTAGGCGAACAAATGGCTGCAGCAGCATACGAATTGGTAAATCTCAGTCCCTCACGTGCCAGTGCATCGATATGTGGGGTATCGTAAAAATCACTCCCAAACGCTCCCACATCCGTCCAGCCAAGGTCATCGACATGAATCAAAACGATATTGGGAAGGGAATCGCTAGCTCCAGTTTCCTCAGTTGTAGCTGATTGTTTGGAACATGACGATCCGACCATCAGCAATACGATAACAATAATATAGTTCTTCATAGTATTTTATAGTCAAAGGTGGGTGATATGCCCACCTTTGATTGATTATTTAGTAGCCAGGGTTTTGTTCTAAGTTTGGATTGGTATCTATTTGCTGTAGTGGAATGGGATAGAGAACTTGGTGTGGTTTGGCATCATAACCTCTGCCTTGGGCACTTAAAATAAATTTGCCATGACGGATCAAATCCTCTCTTCTCAGCCCTTCGCTGTAAAATTCCCTACCTCTTTCTTCAAGAATAAAATCCCTCAAAGCCTCTTTGGAAGGAAAATCGGACGGGGAAATTTCCCTGGCATTTACACGGTTACGAATTTCATTGATCAGGCCGATGCTTTCCTGGTTTGGCCCACTAACCTCATTTAACGCTTCTGCCCTTGACAAAAGCACATCTGCATACCGGATATACACAATATCGTTTCCATGGGATTCTCCTATGGCATCCGGATCCGGCCAATACTTAAAGCTCCTTACATTGTCCAAAGCTGTCCCGTCCTCTCGCTCTACAAGCTCTACGGGATCACCGGAAATGTTGGTATATTCCGTCACGAAAAGATCCCTCCTTAGGTCTTCTTCGCCAAAGGTTTTGTAGAAAGCGGTGTAGGTCCTGAACTGCGCACCATAATTGGCCCAAGAGTCCAAAACAGGATATCCAGGAGGAAATGCATGTGCCATATAGTTGTTTTGGTAGCCCGACTGTGGTAGGCATGGAGCCCTGAAAACGTATTCTTTGTTTTGCTCTCCATCCACAGAGAACAATTCTTCATAATCATCATACAATGCATAATACCCTAAATCAATCACTTCCTGAGCGGTAGCGGCTGCCATCTCCCAATTTTTGTCGTTCAGGTACAGCTTCATCAGGTATCCTAGTGCGGCTCCTTTGGTGGCCCTACCTATCAAGGTTTCTTCCGTAGGCAAGTTAGCTGCTGCAAATTCCAAATCAGCTATTACATAATTAAAAAATGCTTCTTTTGTAGCCCTCGGAGTGCTTTGGCCGATTTCCTCAATCTCTTCAGGGCTGGCACCTTCGGGAATTTCGATAATCGGTGTAGGGCCAAATAGGTTGTAGAGATAATAATATGCCGATGCACGGATAAACCTGGCTTCTCCAATAATGGCATTCAATTCTGCCTCAGGTAAGTCCGTCAGGTCATTGGCCACGATCAGTACCGTGTTGGCACTGGCTATGGCTGCGTACATTTTGTTCCATTGGCCATTTAGGATGCCATTGTTTACCGGCCAAGAAAACTGTATAAACGGAGCGGCCACTGCTTCTAGCCCCCCGCCAGTTTCGAATGAGACATCCGTACAAAACTCATTGAGCAAATAGGTATAGTTCCTATGATCATAGGAGATAATCCTCGACCTAGCATAAGCACCGGTAAGCAGTGCATCCACCCCTGATGGGTCCTGAAGGAAGCTATCAGGATCATACTGGGTATACACTTCTTCTTCCAAAAATCCCATGCACCCTGTAAAGCCCGCAAGCAATATAAGTGCTATCATTCGATTGATATATTTTCTATTTAGCGTTTTCATTAGTTGCGTTTTTTTAAAAGGTTACATTCACTCCGAACCGTACTGTTCTGCTGAGCGGGTAGCTATTATAACTCACCTTGGAAACATTACTTGCTCCCGAGGCACTGGCATCTGGGTCAAACCCTTCAAAATCGGTTATGGTCAATAAATTGTCCCCAGCCACATAAGCATTAACGTTGCTAAACACCTTGTTTCCTTTGAGTGGAAAATTATACCCCAATGTTACCGTCTTCAGTCGGAAAAACGATGCATCTTTTACTGTCATCGAATTGATCACAAAGTCCCCTCCATAGGCAGTAGGGTTTACACCACTTGGATACTCATTAGTGGGGTTTTCTGGTGTCCATCTGTTAAGAAGGTATTCGGAGATACGGTTTCTGTATTCGTTAGTGGGATATAATGATTCGGTTACATTGGCATCCAGTGTCTGTATCCCATTCACCCATTGCATAAAAACATCCAGTGACCAGTTTTTATAATTCAAGGTATTGCTAAACCCTAACGTAAAGTCAGGAAAAGGATCCCCCAGCACTACCCTATCCTCTAAATCTATCGCTCCATCATTGTTTTGGTCCTTGAACTTTATATGTCCAGGAGCTGCATTTGGCTGGGCAGAGTTTTCTATATCATCATCTAACTGGAAAATCCCTTCCGTCTCAAAACCGTAAAATGAGCGCATTGCCACTCCTTCACGAACTAGTAAAAAGTTATTAATGAAGGTCCCTATATTACCTGAAATGATTTCAGGAATAAAATCGGGCAACTCGGTCACCTCATTCTTCAACAGTGAAAAATTAAGCGTAGAACTCCATTTGAAATCATTGTTTTGGATATTGACTGAATTCAGCATAAAATCAATTCCTGAATTTTTGGCAGATCCGAAGTTCACCAAAATATTGGTAAAGCCTACCACCGACGGAATGGGCTTACTGAAAATCTGGTCTTTGGTCGTTCGGATATAATAATCGATGGACCCGTGTACCCGGTCATTGGCGAAACCAAAATCAAGGCCAAAATTAATCTCTTCGGTAGTTTCCCATTTTAAGTTTGGATTGGGCAACCGTGCCGGAACTACCCCTTGATAAATAGCATCTCCAAAAACGGCACTTCCACCAGCTACCAATGTCTGGATCGTACTGAAATTGGGCACTCCCTGATTCCCAAGCTGACCATACCCTAGCCGCAACTTTGCCGTACTCATCGTGTTGGCTATTGGCTTAAAGAAGGGTTCGTCAGTAATCCTCCAAGCAAAAGCCCCTGAAGGGAATATTCCGTACTTATTAGTGTCAGAAAACCTGGATGTACCATCTGCCCTGATGGAAGCTGTAAACAAATATTTACCTTTCAAATCATAATTTACACGCCCCAAAAAGCCATTGAGACGGTTCCTGTTTCGAGACGAGCTCACATCGTCTCCATTGTCTCCATCTCCACTTTGGAGTAAGTCAGCAAAGGTCACATCGGACAAGAAATCCCTTGAACTGGCATTGACCCCTACCGTTAGAAATTCTTCAAAAGTGGCCCCTGCCATTAAGTTCAAATGATGGTCTTCATTGAATTGCTTATCGTATTTCACCAAAAACTCGGCTAGCCACTGCACATAATCGGATGAATTTCTGGACCCGATCCCTCCATTGCTCCGACCGTTTAAGGTGGATCGATCTCTGTAATTGGAAGTCATTCCTGTGGCATTTGTCCCACCCAGTCTTACTGAACCAACTAAGCCTTTTATCGGCTCAAATTCCGTAGAAAATGTCCCATAAAACCGACTATCTAGGTTTTCCTGTGTTACACCATTGATCAGTGCCTGTGGATTGTCCAATGCGATAAAGTCATTGAGGTAATACCGGCCACTTCCATCAAGTCCTGCTGGTAAAGTAGGATCAAATTGAATGGCAGAATTAATGGGACCCGCATTTTCGTTTGCAGCATTTGAAAACAGAATGGCATTTTGAGTCGACCTAGTATAGTTGATATTGAACTTGAACCTCAAAAACTCCTTTGGCCTAAAGTCCAAATTGGTCCGTAAGTTCAGCTTTTTAAAGTTGGAGTTTTTCACTAACCCCTCTTGGTTAAAGTAGTTTAATCCAGCATAATAGGTGCTTTTCTCAGAACCTCCAGACATGCTGATTTGGTGGTTTTGCACTGGTGCGCGATCATTGAAAATCACATCCTGCCAGTTGGTTCCCTCTCCCATTTGTGAGACTTCGTCTTGTGTATAGATCGGGTCTCCTCCACCTTCTTCACGAATGGCATTTAATGTCTCCATGTATTGCCGGCCGTTGAGTACATCTATCCTTTTTGCCACCGACTGCACACCATAATAGGCATTGTATTTAAGGACAGGATCACCTTTTTTGCCACTCTTGGTGGTGATCAGCACCACTCCATTTGCAGCTCTGGTACCATAGATGGCAGCAGAGGATGCATCCTTGAGCACTTCAATAGAAGCGATATCATCTGGTGATAGGTCAGACGGATTGATTCCCGGGAGACCATCCACTACGATCAGCGCATCGTTATCTCCGTTGATTGATCCTGCCCCTCTTATTTGGATTTTTGTTTGGGCGCCGGGAGCAGAATTTGGTTGACTGATATTGACACCTGCTGCTCTACCATTGAGCAATTGTAGGGCATTGGAATTGGCCCCTTGGGTAAAATTATCTTCGCTCAAAGACACTACCGCCCCAGTGAGGTCACTCTTTTTTTGCACGCCATATCCCACGACCACCACCTCATTCAGTCCACTTAGGATTTCTTGCATGACCACATTGACCTCTGTCCGGTTTCCCACGGTTTCACGCGCTGTTTCATAGCCTATAAATGAAAACTCCAGCACAGCATCTCCATTTTCTACTTCTATCTGATAGCCTCCGTCAATGTCCGTAACGGTACCTTTTTGGGTGCCGATTATGCGTACATTGACCCCTGGAACTCCTGCAGGCTCTGCTGGTGAAGTTACTTTCCCCCTCACCATTATCGCTGCATCATCAGGAGATATGGGCCTCTGTTTCTTTGACGCCGTTGTTTTTATTTTTGGGGTAATGACAATACTGTTATCTATCTTCTGGTACTGCAAATCGGTGTTTTCCAATAGAAGATCCAAGGTCTTCTTGAGTGTCCTTCTTTCTGTAGAAATACTGACCTTATCGTATTCTTTTACATATTCCAATTTGTAAGAAAATCGATAAGGGGTATTGTCTTCTATTTTTTTAAAAGCCGCTATCAGTGGTTCATCCTCCAGCTCGATGGTTACAAACACATCATTCAGCCCCGGAATTTGATTACTAGCTTTGACAGGTTCGATGAGGAATACCGAAAGCATCAGCAACATCCAAAATGTCCAAATCTGCTTGTTTGAAACTGGCCAAACACTGTCTCGTTGGTCCATTTCGGGTACATAATTCGTCCCATGTAAAGTTAATTTCATAATTTTAGGTAGGTTTTTGTTAATAATATAATTGACAAATTCAACTCCATTTGGAGTCAGCTGTCCCGGCGGCATCCGGGGCGGCTTTTTCATTTAATTTTCGGTTATTTTTAAACTTAGAGGCACTTTTTTCCATCAAAATACACGGTACCGTCCTCTACTTTATAAGTGACTCCATTCAGCTTTGAGAGGACTTCAAGTACATGATCCAGGGATTCTTTTCCAGAGAACTTGGATGTAAACCGACAGGTTTTCAGTCGTTCATTCTCAAATTTGAATTGCTTACCAAAGTGCTTTTCTAAAATGACTACAGCATCCTGAAAGGTGGAGTTTTCGAATATCAAATCTCCATTTCGCCAAGAACATAATGATGAGGCATCCACTTCGCTAAATGCAAATGCATCATTTTCCAAACTATATGAAATCTGCTGATTTGGTGTGATTGTCGCCATTCCTTCCTGTCTTTTCCCCACTCCTACTTTTCCAGTCCTCACTGTTACCTGTATATTTTGATCCTCTTTATAAGCTCGAACGTTGAATGAGGTACCCAAAACACGTGTCGTAACGCTTCCTGTCTTGACAGTAAAAGGACGGCCCTTATCTTCTTCTACCTCAAAATAAGCCTCTCCCGTTATCTCCACATTTCTTATGGAAAAAGTTTCTAAATACCTTATCTCGGAAGCAGCATTAAGCCATACCTTACTTCCATCTGGCAAAACCACCGGCACTACCTCTCCTATTTCAGCACGCCTGTATTGCCATTTCTCCTGTTCTTCTTTGTTGATTTCATTCCAGAACCAACCACCTCCCAATAATGACAACACCAAAATAGCCGCAATACTGCTCCACACCTTCCATTGCTTATTCCTTTTTCTCTTCGTTACCCTAAGATGACTCGTTTTGGTTTGATTGATTCTTTCTAAAAGTACAGCTGTATCATAAGGAGGCTTGGATATCCCCTCTTGGCTCCACGTCTCGGACATATCCTTCCCTATCAATTCCGAAATCTCAGGATCTTCCAATGATTCAAACAATTCGTCCATCTCTTCCGAGGAACACTTACCTGCTACGTAACTGCGCCACAGGGATAAAAACCGTTCTTTCTTATTCAACTTTTTACTGGTTGCTTTTAGGTAGGACGTCTCTCAACCGACAAGAGGACTAGTGACCTGTCCATTTATTTTTAAAAAAATTTAAGTCCCCTCCTTTCTACCAAAATAATATCGCAAAAACCAACAATCCTAAAGCCACATTTCAGGCTAAACAAAAATACAGGGGGATGAATTGGTTATACAAAAATCATGTATCCACGATGTTACACTTACCAAATCAGAACAAATACAAATTCCTTTTCAGGGCTTTTTTCAACACTTTAAGCGCTTCCACCATGTGGTTTCGAACAGTGTTTTTGGATATATTTAACTTGTAAGCTATATCCTCGTAAGTGAGTCCCTGATTTCTGCTCATATCAAATACCAACCGCTGCTGGGCAGATAGGTTTTCCTTTATTTTGGACAGATACCCTGTATTATCATCTTCCATATGGGGATTGGAAGTAGGTATCAAATTCATTTTAATAGTCTCAGCCAATTTTTTATCCCTTGCTACCTTTCGAAGTACGTCAATGGATTTTCTCTTGACCATTGTAAAAAGATAACTATCAAAATTATCTATCTCTTTTAGCTTCCCCTTTTCTTGCCAGATTTTAATGAAAATTTCTTGCACCAGATCTTCCGAAAGTGCCTTGTCTTTTAAATAAGTCTTTGCAAAATGATAGATCCTTGTATGGTACATTTCAAATAAGATACTGAAGGCTTCTTCATCACCATCGGCAACTGCTAAAAAGAAATCCTCCCTGTTATTCGAAAGACAAAACATACTATTTCATTTACAAACAAACTAAACACGAAACAAAATAACAACTTTTTATTTCAAAACCATATTTTTTTATCCGTAATAATTTACTTCATCATTAACCTAGTCCAGCACCACCTCATCCACAAATACCCACGCCTTGTCTCCTGCTCCACGGTGCCATGGAGGCAGTTTGTTCAAGGGGATAAGCTGCAGCCTGATCTTCTGGTACCGTCCATCGGGCAATGCATAGATTTTTTGGTCCATTCTGCTTTTGCCAAGTCCAGTGGGCATCGTTGGCCTATCGGTAAGGAGGGTTTTCCATGAACCTCCACCTTCTGTTATTGCCGAAATCTTCACGTTGGCAGGTGGAAAAATATAGGCATCCTCTTGGTACAGTAGGCTGATCGCCAGATTATTCACTTCTTGACCACCCATCTCCATGATCAAGTCGAGTGGTTCGTCCTTGAAGCCCAACCAGCCTCCAGAAGTGTACGTTTCGCCGCCTTTTTCTTGGTCAAAGAGTGACTCCTTTCCTTTTCCTGCATACTTTTTTGCAGGACTGGTCTTTAACGTCACGCCTTCGGGAAGGACACCTACACTATAAAAAGTCCCTAAAGCCGACTCACTGCTCTTCCACCCTTCGGCCAGGGCAATTGCCTTGATCTGCCCCGTTTGGTTCATGGTGATGGGGCCTTCATAAAGGGGACTGGAAGCACTGTCCGGCTCCGAACCATCCAAGGTATACCGCAATTTCACAGAACCAATGGCGTGCTTCAAGGTGATTTGCTGTGGTCCTTCGGCAATGGGCT
Source organism: Echinicola strongylocentroti (assembly GCF_003260975.1). NCBI lineage: Bacteria > Pseudomonadati > Bacteroidota > Cytophagia > Cytophagales > Cyclobacteriaceae > Echinicola > Echinicola strongylocentroti. The sequence continues at coordinate 825,986 of NZ_CP030041.1, forward strand.
TATCCAAGAGTACTTCTGGTGGATTCAACTGATACACTGCTCCATCTCCCACAAATCCCCATTCCAAGATCACACCTGTCCACTCTTCCTTATAAACCGACGCAGCTTCTCTGCCCAAGCCGGTGTTCCAGAGATTTACCAACTCCAAGGAGGGGAAGCTATCAATTACTTCAAACATTTTCGGATCGAGGGAATTTCCCGCAAGGGACAACCGCTTTAAACTGGGCAGTGCAAGGCCTTCCAGTTGTTCTGCCGTGACACCGGTAAAATTAAGTTTGAGATCTTCCAAATGCTCAAAATCCTTTAACCATGTCAAGGGGACATTTTCCAGTGGCATTTGATTTAAATTGATGCTCACCACTTGCTGGCTGATGGTCGCTAGTTCCTTCAGGGATGCAGGGTCGAAGGCTCCCGCTCCAAAATAAGCCACCTCCAAAGCAGCTGCGCCCGGAAACAAAGGCGCCACCAACCTGTAGTGATTGTTCAGTGCTGCAATGTCCTTCGCATCTGCCTCTGGGAAATCATAAGGATTCTCCTTTTTTAGCTGTAAGCTGGCCAGCTCATAAAGCGGGTCTTCTTCTCCCTTATCCACCACCTTTTGCTCAAAATCGGCCCCACCTTTTACCCATAACCGCAAAATTTCCAGTTCTTCTGACGTCAGCTGTGCTTTGCCTTTTGGGGGCATGTGTTTTTTCTCCTCTTTTGGCAACATGATGCGGTGGACCAGCAAGGATTTTTCCCAGTTGGTGGTGTCAAACAAGGCCCCTGACTCCCCTCCTTTATTGATGAACGCTATTTCATCCAGCCTTAGCTCTCCTTTGCTTTTACTGGCCTGGTGGCAATTGAGGCATTTTTGCTCAAGTATGGGCATGACCAAATGCTGGAATACTTCGGCATCTTTCAGGCCCACTTGGGAGGTTTCTTCTGTACGGAGAGGAGCCATCAGGAAGTCGCTTCCATGGGTAAGGTCAGCCCCCAAATGTCCCGCCCCTATCAGTAGAAACAGCAATATCAACCCAATTGGCTTGACAGTTTTTGGCCACTGGTCCATCGTAAAGTACATCAGTATGCCCAAAAAATAAACCGCTACACCCAGCCATTTGTGCAAGGTCAAATTGTCCCCTTCATAGCCCTCTTCCTGGCTAAGCACCCAGCCACTGAGCACCGCTATTCCAGCAAAAAACAGCGCAAACAACAGTGCCCACTTGGTGATCTTTTTTTGATATGCTTCCGGCATGATCCCCGGCACAAGCATAAACGCCAAGGCTACCAACATCAACACGATAGGAAAATGCAGCACCAAGGGGTGGCTCCTCCCCAGTACTTGCAGCAAGGCCGGCACCATCAACCGGTCACCAGCCAAAAGAAAAATGAGAATAAAGCCAGTGAAAACGATCAACGCATTTTCGATCCAGCCCCGTAGCTTACTTTTTATGTTCATGAACGTTTATTTCATCTTTTTTGCAACATCGGATTACAAACCCCGAACATGTCTCATATCTCACATCTCAAGTCTCATATCTCCATACTCACATCTCAATCGCTCATACCAAAATATCCTTCACTACCTTGCCGTGCACATCGGTCAGGCGGTACCTTCTGCCGAGGTGCTTGTAGGTGAGACGCTCGTGGTCGATGCCCATCAAATGCAGGACAGTGGCCTGAAAATCGTGGACATGGACGGGGTCCTTGGTGATGTTATAGCCAAAATCATCCGTTTCGCCATAGACCATTCCAGACTTCACGCCACCACCGGCCATCCAAATGGAAAATGCCCTTGGGTGATGGTCACGGCCATAGTTGTCGGCAGACATTTTGCCTTGGCAGTAGTTGGTGCGGCCAAACTCCCCTCCCCAGATCACCAAGGTTTCGTCCAACAGTCCCCGCTGTTTCAAATCCGTAATCAAAGCAGCCGAAGCTTGATCGACATCTTTGGCCTGTCCGGCCATTTCATTGGGCAGATTGCCATGCTGGTCCCAGCCCTGATGATAGAGCTGCACGAAGCGGACTCCATTTTCAGAGAGCTTCCTCGCTAAGAGGCAGTTGGCAGCGTAGGTGCCTGGCACGAGACATTCCGGCCCGTATAGTTTCACCACGCTATCGGGTTCTTTGGACACATCGGTCACTTCCGGCACAGCGGTTTGCATCCGAAAGGCCATTTCATATTGCTGGATCTTCGCTTGGATCTCAGGATCGCCAAACTGCTCAAAATTCATCTGGTTAAGGGCAGCGATCTGGTCAAGCATGCGCCTCCTGTCAGTCCTTTTCATGCCATCAGGATCGCCAAGGTACAGCACCGGATCTTCCGAATTGGAAAACTGCACCCCTTGGTGGACGGCATCGAGGAAGCCATTGGACCAAAGCTTGGAGTAGACGCCTTGCCCGTTGCCTTTTCCTCTGCTGAGCAGCACACAAAATGCCGGGAGGTTGTTGTTTTCACTGCCCAGGCCATAGCTCATCCACGACCCCATGCTTGGCCTGTTGCCCACCTGCGCTCCTGTTTGGAAAAATGTCAAGGCCGGATCATGGTTGATGGCTTCGGTATGCATGGATTTGACGATACAGATATCATCCACCACTTTGGCAGTATGGGGAAACAGGTCACTTACCCAGGCCCTGGCTTCACCGTACTGCTGAAAACCATAATACGAGCCCACTAGCGGAAAAGTACTTTGGCCTGCGGTCATCCCGGTGAGCCGCTGGCCCTTGCGGATGCTTTCTGGCAGGTCCTCTCCCATTCGCTCCCTCAGCATGGGCTTATAATCAAACGACTCCAGCTGACTCGGGGCACCATTTTGAAATAGGTAAATGACCCGCTTCGCCTTTGGTGCAAAATGGGGCAAGGCCGCCATGATTTCTTCTTCAGCGGAAGATTTACCAGAAAAAAGGTCGGGGATCAACAGTGACCCCAAAGCCATACTTCCTACGCCCAAACTCAGCTTGGAAAGGAATTTTCTCCGGTTTTGATTTAGTCCATGCTCTAACAGTTCCTTTTCCATCTTATATTTTCGTAATCGTTTCTTCCAAATTATATAAGGTCACGATGACCTGCATCATGGCGGCTGCTTTGGCCGTCAATGCCGTTTCATTCAGGGGTTTTTCACCCACTTCAAGGGTAATGTCTATTTGCTCAGGCTGAGCTTCAAACCGGGCTTTTTCCTCCTCAAAATAGGCCATTAACAACGCCGATTCATTCGGTTTGGCATCCCGGCAAACCACCTTCTTGAAGGCCCAGTTGATTGCTTCTTCGGCTTCCATCCCTTGGCGCTCGATCGTTGTGGCCATGACACGGGATGCTTCCAGCACGAATGGATCATTCAACATCACCAACGCCTGCAAAGGTGTATTGGTGCGGCCACGGGTAACTTCGCAGCGGTCCCGGTTGCTGGCATCAAAAATGATGGACTTAGGCGGCGGCACAGTCAACTTGATAAAATGGTACAAGCCCCTGCGATAAAGGTCTTTTCCATTGTCCTGTTCATATTTTGCCAATGATCCCCTGCCGGAGGTCGCTGCTTCCCACAGTCCATCTGGCTGATAAGGTTTGATGCTCGGCCCACCAATCTCCGTATTGAGCAGTCCACTGCTCGCCAGCACCAAATCCTGGATGCTCTCGGCAGTCAATCTCAATCGCGGCGCACGTGCCAAATAGAGGTTTACGGGGTCTTTGGAGCGCTCTTTTTCTTTTACTTCAGCACTTTGCCGGTAGGTGGCAGACAGGAAGATTTGCTTCAGCAGCCGCTTGATGTCCCAGTCGTTTTCCATAAAATCCACCGCCAGCCAATCCAACAGTTCCGGATGGGTAGGAAGGTCTCCCTGCATGCCAAAATCTCCGGCGGACTTCACGATCCCCTGCCCAAAAATCTCCTGCCATAGCAAATTGACAAAAACCCGGGCAGTCAGTGGGTTTTCGGGACTTGTCGTCCATTCCGCTAAGCCTAGCCTGTCTTTCGAATAATCCTCTCCAAAGGCCATGACCGACGGGGGCGTATTTGGCTGTACCTCTTTGGTGGGCGCATCATACACCCCCCTATCCAATATGTAGGTCTTTCGCAAAGTATCCAGTTCATCCATCACCGATACCATCACCGTGCTGGTATCCTGGTGATTGATATAGCTCAGCACCCCATCGGCACTTATATCTTCGTGCTCAATCCACAATATGGGCGTTTTGGCAGGGACACTCCTGGCCACATCTCCCTCAAAGCCTTTTTCGGGGGTATTGTTAAAAAAGGCATATAGCTGAAAGTAATTTTCTTGCGAAAAGGGATCGTACTTATGATCGTGGCACTGGGCACATTCCATGGTGATACCCAAGATGCCTTTGGAAAAAGTATTGGTCTTGTCGAGGACATACTCCACTCGATATTCTTCATGGATCACCCCTCCCTCTTCGGTATATTTGTGGTTTCTGTTAAAAGCCGTGGCCAAGATCTGCTCTTTGGTGGCATTGGGCAGCATGTCACCTGCAAGCTGCCAAGTGATGAACTGGTCATAGGGCATATTATCGTTCAATACATGGATCACCCAATCCCGATAAGGCCATTGAGAGCGGTATTCATCGTCTTGATAGCCGTAGCTATCGGAATAGCGAGACACATCCATCCAAAGCACGGCCAACTTCTCACCATAAGTATCTTTTGCCAATAGCTCGTCGATCAGGCGCTCATAGCCCTGCTCGTCCATATCTGCATACCGCTCCATCAAGTCGATAGATGGAGGCAAACCGGTAATGTCCAAGCTCAGCCGTTTGATCAATGTCTGGGCATCGGCTGCCGCATTGGGCGAAAGGCCCTTCTCCTCCATTTTGGCCAAGGTAAACTGATCGATAGCATTGTTCGTCCAGTCAGTAGCAGGGGGTAAATCGGCTTTTTGGGGTGGCACAAAGGCCCAATGCGGTTCGTATTTTGCTCCTTGCTCAATCCACTGCTTGATAATCGCGATCTCAGAAGGCTCCAATTTCAGGTTGGAAGCCGGAGGAGGCATCAGTTCAGCGGGGTCTTCGGAAGTGATTTTTTGGAAAACCAAGGATGTTTCGGGCTCACCGGGTACGATCACATGCTGTAAAGGATCATCCTTTAATGCCGCATAAGCACCTTCCTCGGTGTCCAGCCGCAATCCCGCTTCCCGTTTATTGGCATCGGGGCCATGACAGGCAAAGCACTTGTCCGAAAGGATCGGACGCACATGAAAATTATAGCTGATCTGGTCGGATGCCCTGAGCTGTTTTTCTTCGGTGTCGGCAGGTTGACAGGATATCAGTACTCCCATCAGTACCGAAAAGAGGATAGTAAAAGAAGAGTATAGGCGCATCAACGAATAATTTGGGTTTCTGGCCTAATTTAGCAAAAAAAATAGCGAAACACCAAACTAAATAACAAAGAATTAATACTTACCGATCCTTATTATTATAAAATAGGATTACGTGCTTTAGCCTCACGCAATACATTAACAAACTGGAAGTAACCAAAAGGCAGGTAATTCTTTTTCCCGCTCCCTTCGGCTACGCTCAGGGAACGGGAAAAAAAGATCGGTTACAATTAATCCGTCATCGCGAACGCAGTGACAGCGGAGTGAAGCGATCTCGTATTCCAAATAGGAGATCAATTCGTTATCCTTCTTTACCTTGCGGCCGACTAACCAGCTTGGTCCCAGACAAGCCTGCCTGGCTTCAGACAGGCCTGCCGTATGATGGGGCTTTGCTAATTCTTAGTCATAGTGAGCCACAGGCTCAACTTTAACCGTCCCTCAGTATAACTGAAGGGACAACCAACGATATGCCATAACGTCATCGCGAACGCAGTGACAGCGGATTGAAGCGATCTCGTATTCCAAATAGGAGATCGCTTCGTACTCACTTTTACCTAGCAAAAATCAATTAACAGGGGCTTGCTGTCCCTATATCTTTCCAAGGGCATCCGCAATGGAATCATCACCGCTGACAAGGTCAAAGGATTTATTAATGGTATGCCCTGTCTTGAGCACTTCAAGGACGGTTTCTGCGACATCTGCGCGGGGAATGGTGCTGCGGTCAAGTTTTCCACCAGCACTCACTTTGCCGTTTCCGGGTTCATTCAATAGGCCGCCAGGGCGTATGATGGTATAATCCAGGGAACTCATCTCCAACATCCGATCGGCATAGTGCTTGGCCACGTAATAGGGTCGTAGGGAATCATTCCAGTTCTCGCGATTATTTGCCTGAAGGGCACTGATCATCACAAAACGCTTGACGCCGGTCTTTTCGGCCGCTTCGATACACTTCACGGCTCCGTCCAAGTCGATCAACAACGTCTTATCATCCCCTGTCTTGCCACCGGATCCGGCCGTAAACACCACCGCATCAACTCCTTCCATGGCGCTGGCCAAGCCTTCCACAGGGCCTTCCAAGTCTGCCAATACACTGTCAAGGCCTTTTTCCTTAAAAGCTGCCACTTGCTCTTCCTTACGGACCATCGCTATGGGCGAGAAATCACCGGCCGCTTGAAGGCTGTCTACGATCAACTGACCTATTTGTCCATTTGCTCCTATCACCAGTACTTTCATTATATGCTTATTTTTTGGTTTAGCTTAAAGTTAAAAAGATCAGGGAGACTTCGAAAGGTTGGAAGGTTGGAAAGCTGAAAAGTTGTAAGGTTGAAGCGTTTTGGAGTGGCATATTAATGATAGGGGTACCCATTTGTTCCAAACTCTCCGTTGTATTCGGCTTCTCTTCTCTTCGAATTTGTTCCTCTTCGGCTTCGCTCAGGGGGCGAGGGGGACGGTGAGGAAAGGAGACCGATTACACTCTATACGTCATCGCGAACGCAGTGGCACCTGGGGTGAACCTGGTTTTTCTTTTCTTGGGAGTATTTTTCTTATTTGGAACTATTGTTCCAGTATTATTTGTTTCATTTTGGAACGATCGTTCTAGTATATTTTTAACCCAAAAAAATTATTTTATGAGTTATTTAAATGGAAAAGTAGCTGTGGTCACTGGAGGCAACAGCGGTATTGGTTATTCAACTGCCCGGAAGTTGAAAGAAGATGGTGCGACAGTCATCATTACGGGACGCTCTGCCGAGAAGGTTGGTGCGGCAGCGCTCGAGCTTGGTGTAGAGGGAATCGTGGCGGATGTATTGGACCTGTCTGCCATTGATGCAGCTGTCAGCCAAATAAAAAATGGTTTTGGACAGATTGATATCTTGTTTGTCAATGCGGGTGTCTTTCTGCCTGCGCCGATAGGCCAGACCAGTGAAGCGATGTTTGACCAACAAATGGGCATCAACCTCAAGGGCGCGGTGTTTACCATTGAGAAGTTTTTACCGATTCTGAAGGATGGAGGTAGTATTATCAACCTGTCCTCCATCAATGCCTACACGGGAATGCCCAATACAGGAATCTATGGTGCATCTAAAGCAGCCCTGAATTCCTATACCCGAACAGCGGCCACCGAACTGGCACCGAGGAAGATAAGGGTAAATGCCGTAAATCCCGGCCCGATCTATACGCCGATTTTTAGCAAAACCGGTATGCCTGAAGACCAACTCACTGGAATGGCCGAGGCCATGCAAAACAGGATTCCCCTCAAACGATATGGACAACCGGAGGATATTGCCGAACTGGTAGCTTTCTTGGCTTCTGATAGGGCTTCCTTTATTACCGGAGCCGAATACAATATCGATGGCGGCACCAATGTCAATCCGCTATTGGCGGGGTAATATTTTTTTGCATTCATTTGGAATGACAATTCCAATATCGGAACTTTATGGGTGCTGGCTTCGCTTGTACCTGTAAAGTTCCGATCTAATTTACCATGCCAAGAGTTAAACTATTTGATGAAAAAGAAGTGCTGGAGAAAGCCATGAACTTGTTCTGGAAAAATGGCTACTATGCCACTTCCATCCAAGACTTGGTCGCCTTTCTGGGCATCAACAGGGCAAGCCTGTACGCTACTTTTGGCGGCAAAAAGGAGTTGTTCGAAAAGGCATTTGCCCACTATACCACCACCACTGCCAACGCCCAAAAGGAATTCCTGAATGCCCAAACTGACATTCGGGTCGGATTCAAGAAACTATTTGAGAACGCCATCCAACAGTCCACGTTGGATACGGACAAAAAAGGTTGCTTTACCGTCAACTGCACCATTGAGTTTATCCCCAACGAATCGGAGCTTGCTGACTTGGTCTGCCAAAACAAACTACAATGCGAAAAAATGCTCCTCCACTATTTGAAACTGGGTGTCGAGCGCAACCAAATCTCCAAAGACAAGGACCTGCAAGCCATTGCCACGCTGCTTTTTACTTTTTATAGCGGCCTAAAAGTCATCACCAAAGTGGATTTTGACCCCGCCGAATTTTCACGATCCGTGGACGCACTGCTTAAGGTGCTGGATTAGTATTTTCTACAGTCGATAGTCAGCACATTTTGAAAATCAGAGGTACTTCGAGATAATCTAAACGATAAGCCTACTACGATAAAGAAGGTCACTGCGAAGCATAATGAATAAATTATCGGATGTAATGCCACGCATCTTTCCATTTAAATATTATTTTAGCACTTCATTATAATCATATTTATACTCCTCTACTCAATGAAAAAGATCTTTTTCTTAACCCTCCTATGCCTTGGCCTACACCTTTTTGCATTCGGCCAGCAATCCCTCGATGAAGCCAATGGCCTGAACGGTATCAAACTCAACCATACGCTACAGCATTATCAAGAAAGCCTCCAACTGATCACCGGAGACGAGACCATCTATCGGCGGAATGAATGGCTCCAAAAAAGCGTCAAGCGCAACATCAAAAACGGCATCCAAGAAGGGGTCTACAAAGAACACAGCCACCTTTTCGTGGCCGGCAAACAAGCCTCCAAACTGAACCTGATCTTTTACAAAGAGGAGCTCTACAAAATCCGGTGGACATACAGAAAGGAAGATTTCAAAGACTTGGAATCCCTGGCAAAATTCTTCAACCAGTATTTCACCGAGCAGTTTGGCAGACCCGATGAGGTCATCCTAGGCGATACCTTTATTTGGGAGGAAGACAAAAACTACCTCCAAGCCTTCCTCGACCAAAACGTCTATCAGATCGAATTAAGAGATAAAGAGATCGAGAAAATTGTCAATAACCTTTAGGGTTAAATGAAGAGGATTTAACCCCATTTAAAGCCTCAATTCGTTCTACATTGCCTTTACGCTTGGCCGGAACAGCCAAACATAAAGGCAATGTTATTGTGGTTCGTTATTCTAGTTTTGGAGAATTCTCAATTGCATCTTTTACAACTTGAGCCACTGAATCTCCCGTATTTTTTTTCTTTTACAATAGTCACTTTTGAGCCAATCATATAAAAGTTTCTGATTATACGTTTTATTGCCAGTAGGTTTTATTTCTCACGGAACACACAGAACTCCCAGAATGAAGTAAGGCTTTTCTGAGATTTCTATGTTTTCTTGACTTAGGATTATCTAGGATCAAGCCATATTTCTGGGGGAATAAATTTCGCCACACTTCCTTGAAATCGTTCCCTATCGATTATTGGAATATTTGATTATACGCTTTCTTGCCAGTAGTTTTTATTTCTCGCGGAACGCACAGAAAACCCAGAATAAAACAACGCTTTTCTGAGATTTCCGTGGTTTCTGTGAGCACCTATTTCATATCGCTGTGATTACTGGTATCATTGCGGATATACGTTTTGGAATAAATCGCTATTGGTGTGTAATGGGTTTTAGCGTGAATTTATAAGCGCTAGGAAGATAATTGCCGCTAAAACAATAAGGTTATTTTTGATGTTTACCACGGGCGTTGCCCATGGCTAAGAATGTTACGCCCTTTCAGGGCTTTTTGATGCTACTTGGCTTTTCCAATTTAACCCGGATTATGCGTTAGGAATCGTAGTGAGAGCTGAAATTGCAAGAAAATCAGTTAGTTTGGAGGCATTAGCGTATTACCGCTACTGTTATGCCGAAAACTAAAGTGAAACGGCTGATTTTGAAGCAGTTTCAGGTCGCAACAGATAGGCTAATGCATATTCCGGGTTTAAGAAAAAAAATCAGCGCAAATCAGAATCATCTGCGTCATCAGCGTTCCATCAGCCCCCATCTTTTCCGCTTGATTCAATAATTGCTAAAATTTGATTGTTATCGAAATATCAAATGGCATTTGGTTATTCCCATCTCATCAATCGGTGGTAATTTTTCGGTAATTAGTGGTCGGTGAATCAGTAGTCCTTTGTGTCCTTCTGCCGTAGGCAGTAAAACTTGGTAAGGGTAAGCGACCCCGGCTCTCTGCTGGCCAAAAAAATAGGAAGACCGTATACAGTCGGCTGCATACGGTCTTCCCCAATATTTTGTTCCGGTTATTCGGCGATATATGCTTCCAGGGCTTCTACACTCGGGAAGGTTTTTATCCATTCCACTTCATAGGAAGGATCTCCGGTGGTCATATCGGCTATTTTTAACTGCATATAGTCGAAGGTGGTCAATTGCGTAAATTTTGTCGTCAGGTCCCAGTAATAAACGTCCATGTCACCTGTTCCCTCCAGCACTGTTCCCCTGCTGGCATATGATCCTCGGTTGGTGTCCAAGGTCAGCCGACTGTTACCGGGCTTACTGAACTGGATCGCCCAAATGGGGTATTTGGTGGGGTCGAGGATAACACTATTTACCCTGATATCAGCACGATAGACCGGTTCTTCAGCCGCCCCTACATTGGTCATATCTACTTTCAGGCGTCCATCGACCACGGTGAAGGAGCTGCCATTTTGGACGGTAGTCCATCCTTCACTGTCCCCATCTGTTGCAAACTGATAATCCCACGCTCCCAAAGCTGGTGCATCTTGATTGGTTTCGCCAAGGTAAAACAACAGTGTTCCGAAGCCTGGATTGTCATTGTGAAATGGAGCCAGCTCGGGACGGGTTTCTTCGAGCACCTGCTGGGTCCAGGGCATTTCCATTCCTTTTCTATTGACATAATGGTTATAGGCAATTTCAAATACTGCCCTGAACTGTCCTCTGCCATCTGGTGATATCTCTGACCAATTGGAATACTTGCCTGTCACATCACTCCACTGCACATAGGGAACCTCATGTCCCAAATTATATTTGGCCGTATATTCATATCCTTTCAGCAGGCGGTTGTCCAAGGCCCCGTACATATCCAGCCCCTGGTGGTATCCCACTTCACAGGCCTCTGCCAAGCTCCCGATGCCAAACATCACATGCGGTTGGTCTCGTCCACTTTCTTGGCTCTGGCCGGTTTCATTGATGATGTAGTTTGCTAGACTTCCATTGTCTTCGCCCTCGGAATAAAAGAAATCCACTGCTTGTTGAAACATCTCCGTATCTTCCAGAAAAATACCAAAAGCCATTAGTGCCTTTGTGGCCGCCGTACCCCAGTTGCCATTGGTATAGGCTGGACGGTTAAAGAAGCTATCCATTAAATCCCTGTAAAAAATATCTCGAAACATGCTTTCGGCCCTTTCGATATCCGTACGCTTCCAGGCAGGATAGGTATACCGCAAAATCTCTGCAGCATTGACAAAGGTGAACCCTTGCAGTGAAGCAATGAGGGCATTGTCATTCGTTCCTGTAATGCCCTTCAAGGTTTCGGAATAGGCATTAATGATTTCGACGGCCTTTTCAGCATGGGTAGAATCCCCAGTAATGGCCCACAAGAGGGCATTCTGGTAAGCGGCATTGGAGTCTTCCATGCTCGGGATTTTGGTATGGCTGTTTTCCCCGTCCCTAGCGATGTACTCAAATGGCCCTTGCATCTGATACATCGACGAGGCCGTTTTTTGGGATCTCAACGCGACATATGATCCCATAGGGGGATAGTCATTGCCATTTACATAGCCCTTGATGCGCTCTAAATCATCTGCAGTATGCAAAATTCCGGGGTGAGCAAACTCCCCTCCTAGCTCTCCATCAATATCGCCTGCCTTAAAATACTCGCATCCTTGTACCATGATACCAGTAAAAGCACAAAGCAATAAAATGATCGATCGGGACAGATTTCTGGTCTGTATTTTTCTCATAATAAATGGTTATTTGGTTTGTTTAGTGTTAATCTTCAATAGCTCAAATTACTTCATCACCATAAAAGGATCGGATCCCCCGTTAATCACTTGGCAAATCAAAGCAATTGTATTCACAAAATGTCACAATTAAATTACACTATAGTTCTAATTTAAAAACATATACATGGCAAAAAACCCTTACTACCAAAATCAGCCAAAAAAGTACGTGGATCCGCAAAAATAATCCTATTTCTCCCTATCATTATGTCGGCTATACTACTTCCTTCGACTACGCTCCCTTCATCCATCCCCTTCGGCTACGCTCAGGGGACGGATGAAGGGAGCGGGTGAAGGGAGATGGCGAGGAATACAGACCGACTACACACCATCACGTCTTCGCAAACGGAATGGCTACGGAGTGAAGCGATCTCATATCCCAAAACAGGAGATTTTAGCTGTTCGGGATTTGTAATTCCTAACTGGAATAATGGGGATTTGTAATCCCCCTAGACCATTTGTGAGGAGCACAAACATCAATAGGGATCTAGACTTTCAGCAACAACATGGGTTAGCCTGACGGCTATGAGCGGCAGACAAGCTTGCATGGCGGACTTACCACCTTACTCCACATTGGTCATGCGAAAACTCCAGGCGTGGGCGCAAGGCATTTGATTGGAGGCCAGGTGGGGCATTTTTACCAAAAGGTCATTTCCCCGTTGCTCAAAATCAAGCGGGCCACCGTATCCAAGCAAGGTTACTTCGGTCTCTTCGGAAGCTTGGATGCCTTTGATCAGCAGGTCCTCGGCAGGGTAAATGGGACTGATAGCATATACATTCCCTTCTTTTTGGGTGAAGAAAAGCTCTTTGACGGCCTTGCCGGGCGCAGGGTCTACCGTTTGCTTGAGGATATAGTCACCGCCAAGATAGCCCTTTTCGTGGTCGATCTTGCGGTCGCCATCTGACCACTGGGCAGCTTGCGACCACTTTCTGGTGCCATAAATCGCCTCACCGTTTACCTGTAGCCATTCCCCGATTTCCAATAACCGTTGCTGCATGATCGGCGGGATATTTCCCCTTGCATCGGGACCGATGTCCAGCAGCAGGTTACCGCCGTTGCTGACGATGTCCACGAGCATCAGGATCAGCGCTTGGGTGCTGTTATAGTCCTGTGCATCCTCATTTTGGTTATAGCCAAAGGAAAAGCCCATGCCGCGGCATTCTTCCCAAGGCTTGTCAAAGGTCTTTCCTACTTCATATTCGGTGGTGTAATAACCGCCGTGTTGTTGGCGCAGCCCTTTGCCCCAGCGGTCGTTGACGAGGATATCTTCCTTGGCAGCGGATTCGTTGTAGAGCCAGGCCAGAAATTCCTCGCTTTTCCATTGCTCACCCTCCATTTCCCACTCGCCATCTGTCCAGAGGATGTCTGGCTGGTAGCGTTGGACCAAGTCTTTGATCTGGGGCAAATAATGTTCGTCGACAAATCGTGCTTTATCATTTTGCCACCAAGGGTGGTACCATTCATACAGGGAATAATACACGCCCATCTTCACCGGTGTCTTCTTGACCGCAGCGGTCAACTCCCCTACTAGGTCACGCTTTGCCCCTACTTCCATGCTGTTCCAGGCAAACCCTCGGTCATTGGCCTGCTCATTGGGCCAAAGGGTAAATCCATCGTGGTGCTTGGAGGTCAGGACAATGTACTTGGCACCGGCTTCCTCGAAAAGCTCCGCCCATTCCTCGGGGTCAAAAAGGTCCGCGGTAAACATTTCCCCAAAGTTGTAATAAGGAAAATCCTCCCCATAGGTCTTTTTATGGTACTGATACACCTCATCTCCCTCAAAATCCCCATTGCCAAACAGCTTTTTGCTCTGTAGCCAATACTGGTACCATTCAGTATAGGTGCCTTTTGGCGACCAAGCGGGCACCGAATACGGTCCCCAATGGATAAAAATCCCGAATTTGGCATCTTCAAACCAAGCAGGTACCGGCCGCTGGTCCAGCGAGGCCCAATTGGCTTCGTATTCCTGCGCCCGAAGCGAAACGGTCGCCACCATCAGGCATATGAGGGTCAATATTCTTTTCATTTTCATAGGTTTAGGGTGTTACTATTTTTGTTCTAATTGATTTACCTTGAGTAATTATTAGTAGTATTCGTATCATCTCAGCATTGTCTCCTACTCTTCCTTAGTTACTTTTTGCCCATCTGCCGTAGGACAACCGACGACATCTCATGCGTCATCGCGAACGCAGTGGCAGCGAAGTGAAGCGATCTCGTCTTCCAATCATGGGGTCAATTCGTTATTCTTCCTAATAATGACCCGTTTTCATTAGTTCTTTTTCATAGTGAGCCACAGGCTCAACTTTAATCGTCCCTCAGTAAAACTGAAGGGACAACCAGCTACATCTCGTCTTCCAAAATAGGAGAACGCTATATGAGCTCGCCCGCTCCCTTCGGCTACGCTCAGGGAACGGGTGAAGGGAACTGTAGACTGTGGACTGTCATCTTTCAACTTTCGCTCCTCCCTTTTAGGGATTAGTATTGTCCTTCCAACTCATTCACCTTGTCAAACATCATGCGGAAGGTATGCCAAGCGGTTTCGTTACCGCCTTCCCTGTCTGGTCTGTCCGCATAAAAACCCTCTATAAAACCACCTGCACTGGACCAAACCGTCTGCATCATGCCATAGAAGCGTGGCTTTAGTTCCTCGGTAGCCGAGGCCCGGAAGCGGTACATGTCCTCCACTTGCTTCTCGGACACCTCTGGTTTCCGCCAATTGCAAGTGAGTACGCGGAGTCCTTTCATGGCGAAGTAAACGGCCGTCTGGTCCGCTCTTTCATAGTGCCAGTCTCCGATGACCACATCCTTGGGGATCATGTCGATGGCACGATAGGTATTGTTCATGCTGGCTTCCCACATGCCCAGGCCAGTGGTCTTGCCGTCCAGTAGGCGGTCTCCCCAGATCCACAGCTCCCGGTTACTCTCGGCCAGGTGATTGCGGATCCTCCATACTTCATCAGCAAAAAGTTTGGCCTTATCCCTGCCACCACACCTAGGACATTTGTCGTCTCCGATGTAAAACACTTCGTCCATCCCTGCATGGAAGGCGTCTGCCTCGAACACCTCACAGATCTCACCCACCAGATCAAAGACCACATCATGCACCCCTGGATGCAAGGGACAGTAACTCTTGCAATAAAGCCCGTCTTCATTGGGCCATTCGTATTTTTCGGGCAGCTGAACGTGTGGTGTCTCATCAAATTCCGGATATACCTCAAGCAATTTTCCCAGTTCACTATGCCAAGATTGGTGCCCCAGCAAATTGACCTGTGGAATGATGCGGATGTCATTTTCTTTGCACACAGCGACCAATTGCTTCACCTGGGCTTGTGTAAGTGGATTAGCTGAGCGCAGCTCCGGATGGCTGAGGTATTCATAATTGTATTCCACTCTAAGGATTAGCACATTGATCCGCCTAGGCCCCAACTCCTCATCGATAAATTTCACGAACTGTTCCACTTTTTCGGGAGCAGGAGCAGCTATCGCAAAAGCCCTTACGGGCAAAACATCGGGAGCAGTTTCCTGTGCCTGCAACGGAAATATGCTGGTCAATACAAATACGAAAATGCCACACCATTTTATCAAATGCTTCATTGTTATAGTTTTTTGAATATGTTTTTCCACCATATCGGAAATAGGCTAGCGATGAACGGTGGTACTTGATGAATTTAATACATTATTTTATCAAAAACTAAGCAATAAATAGTAAAAATTATAAACCAACCCATATATACTTATTTATTTTTTTAAGAAAACAAAAACAAGTTGGTCATTGAAGGAAAACCTACTTCGGTGAATCCAATCTGCTAAAATTATGCCCTTCCCTCTTTTCAATAATCACTAGGGCAAACATATTTAGTGTTTTGAAGGAAAACAATTTTTCGTATAGGCATAGCTATCATCCGTGCCGCTGGCACTCCTTCGGGAGGTTGAGGAGACCTTAAGCTCCTGCGGATGAATCCGCAGGTTACAAAATTTATCGTGCCGCTGGCACTTTGCCCCGATTTGTACATTGGAAACCGCAGTAGCCTAGGGTCAAGTCAACGCTTAAATGACGGGTAAGGCGGTAGTGGGTTTTGGACGAGATCAAGGCGCAAAAAATGCCCCTAGCCGTAGCTAAGGAAGTCTTTTTGCAACGTAGAGATAGGCCAAAAGACACACCGGATTACACGTAGGTTTAGGTTTGGCTTGACACTTGATTGCCGAATGGAGGGATAGGCTGAAAGAATGATTAGTTGATTTGGATCGTACAAGCCATCGCAGCTATCTGCTCATGTATAGTGGTTGGCTTTGTTAAGGTTAAACCCCGAATATGCGTTAGCAACTGAGCATCCTGCCTAATCCGCCTTTGGCGGAGGGTCATATAGAAGGTGCAGGTGACAACAAAAAATGATTACACACAAAAGGGTAAGTTCCATAGGAACGGCAGATATAAATGCAAATAGGAATATTTTTTTTAACTGCGTTTACCATGCAATAATCACTTGAAATTTTCAATAACCACCATTAATAATTAAATTATCACTTATCTTTTGGGAGGGCCAAAAATAATTTTTGGCCCAGCTAGAGGAAAGATTTTGGTGGTTGGTCAGAGAAATGATCCCAGCAACTACTGCCTTGCGCTGACAGCTTACTTTACATTATATATATACCCGCAGCAATGACACCAGTAATCACAGCAATAGTAAATAGGTCCTCGCAGAAACCACTGAAATCTCAGAAAAGCCTTATTTCATTCTGGGTATTCTGTTCGGTCTGTGAGCAATAAAATCTACGGGCACGAAAGCGTATAATCAAATTGCATTAAATGGAACAAGAACATAAGAAGACAGCTTTCAAAAAATGGCTGGACAACCTCCAACAAGAGAGCTGGCAGTTAGAATTGATCATTTCGGGGTTTTTGATCTACGCCCTGTTCAGTGCTTTTGGGACCTTATTGGAAAACTCCACCTTGGCTGTAGCCCAAGAAAACCTGTATCGCAGCATCGTAGCTCTTTTCAGTGTATTCTCGGTCTTTATCCTGATGCTCAATCTTTGTATCCACTTAATACTAAGAGGAATATGGATTGCTGCCATTGGCTTACGATCTGTTTCGGGAGAGATCGATTATGAGAAATTGAAGCTGAAAGGGAAATTTCACGCTTTTCTGACGGAGAAAGTGGGGCCATTTGATAAATACATCGCTTTTTTAGAAAAATATAGTAGTATCATCTTTGCCAACACCTTCTTGATGATCTTCTTTTTATTTTCTGTTTTTGTGATTTTGGGTGTTTTGCTGATCATAAAAACTCTTTTTATTCTTTTACCTACCAATACCTTCACCTCCATCCTGGAATATTCGGTCACCTTCCTTTATTTGTTGGGCGTCTTACTGACCTTCATTGACTTTATGACCATTAGCGGACTAAAAAGAAGTAGGATAATTGCTAAGGTATATTACCCATTCTATCGGTTTTTCAGCATTATTACCTTGTCCATATTTTATCGCCCCATGATCTATAACCTGATCGACAATAAGTTTGGGAGGAGAATGATTCGGGTGATTATTCCCGCATACCTGTTGATCCTTTTTGTGGCGAGCCTGGATTATCATTACTCTGCTTATTTGCCCTTTGAATCCCTTGAATCTCCCAAAAAAAACCAAATTGGTGCTTCCCTGGCGAGTCCTGACCATTACCTTGATGAACTTAATTCGGAGATTTATGTCCTCAATGCGGCCATTCAGTCAAAAACCATCTCCGAAAACCACTTACAGGTCTTTGTTTCCTTTCACCAAGAAATCGAAGACATCATCTTGGCAAACTGTAACGGACTGGCTGAAAGCAAAATACGAAAGGGGTTGTTTTCCAAAATTCTGCCGCACAGCACACAAGATGATACTACTGTCAAGCAGAACTTAATGACTTATCTCAATTGCTTCCAACAGCAATTCAAGGTGTACATCGATGGCCAGCGCATCAATTCGGACTTTGTCATCAGCAGTATTCATAATGGTCAGGTAGGGTTTGAGAGCAACTTACCTTTGCAGCAATGTACTCCAGGAAAACATGTCTTCCGCATAGAACACCCTTCCGAGTCGGTGGATAGTTTTGCAAGCATCGTTTTCTGGTATTATCCCTGACAAAACCATCTTTATTCACTATAATTTCGCATAAATAGCACTGATATCCAGTGGATCTCCCATCTGTTGCTGCAGTTGCATCAACTCCTCAAAGAGGCTTTTCACCCGTTCCTGTTGTTCGGGTGCATCCGCCAGGTCATGCATTTCCTGCGGATCATTCTCCATGTCAAACAGCAGCACTTTATCCATCTTTGGGTACACCAGTAGCTTGTACCCGTCTTTTCGGATCATCCGCTGGTACCCCACATAAGCACCATAGATCCCCTCCTGATAATAGCCTTCATGTTCTCCTTTTGCCAATCCAAAAAGACTGTTAAAATCCACATAGGGAGGTTTTTGGATCTCCGCCAGCTCCAGTGCCGTGGCCATGATATCCTGTAGATAAACATCAGCATTCACCTGCTTGCCCTTGGGGACTCCCGGCCCTGCCATCATAAGCGGCACACGAACACTGTGGTCAAACATACTCTGCTTTCCCAGCAATCCATGATGTCCCACGGCCAAGCCATGGTCACCGGTAAAAAAGATATAGGTATTCTCCAATTCCCCCGATGTTTCCAAGGCAGCAAGGATTTCGCCAATCTGCGCATCCATATGGCTAATGATCGCATAATATTCTTGCAAATGGGTCTTTATGGCCAAGGGCGTCCGTGGAAATGGCGCCAAAGCCTCATCACGAAGTCCAACCGAATTGCCGATGGCATCTTTAAAGGGATATTCCGGAAGAAAATTGGCAGGTATCGCTAAATCTTCCAGCGGGTATTTGTCCAAATATTCCTGCGGGGATTGTCTCGGGTCATGGGAGGCATTGAAAGCCAAGTACATAAAAAACGGCTTATCAACGTCCTTGGAGGTATCCAAAAAGCCTTTAGCGTCATCTTTGACTACCTCGCTCCAGTGCTTACCCCCTTCCCAAAAACCACCGTTTGACTTATCAGTAGGATCCCAGAGGGTATCATTTTTGTCAAGGGGTCTATAATAACCTTTTGGACGCATGTTCCGGATATCCTCTCCCCGCTCTACTGCCGCAAAGAGGGACTTTTTATCTTTTACTGTAGACCAATAATCATTGGGCATTCCTGGCCGAACGTTTTTAGCTTCTTGAAAAACCACATCAGCTGGTGCCTCTACGTGCCATTTTCCAGTCATATACGTTTGGTATCCGGCATCTTCCATCAGCTGCCCCCAAGTGTTTCCCAACGCCAGCGAGTCTCCCTCGCTCCAATCCTTGGAGATACGCTTCGCATGCCAAATACTCCTTCCCGATATCATCATCGCCCTGGAGGCCGCACAGATGGCGCCATTCCATCCGCCCATATTATAAGCATGGGTAAAAGAGGTGCCCCTACTGACCAACCTGTCCAAATTGGGCGTTTCGATTGCTTCATTGCCCAGTGCATGAATGGCCTCATAGGTCAAGTCATCGGCAAACAGAAACAGTATATTCGGCTTTTTGGCGACTTCTTTTTCAGCTCGCTGACAAGAAGATAGTCCCAGCCCGAACAATAAGACCATTAAGAAAAGTAGTTTTTTCATTTATTTTAAGTTAAATGCAATTGTTTTTACACTTCTTCCTAATCCAATAATCAATCCTTCGTCACCTTACTTCCCCACCAATCGGCATTGGGTTGCCAGCCTGGTGTAAGCATGTCTTCCCTCTCTGTTTCTAACCTTCTCAACCGCTCCGTCCGGGACCGTTTCAGTACTTCGGCTTCTTTAGTCGCGGTATAATCAGGATCCGGATAGGGGTAATTGGCCTGATGGCTTTCCAAATAACCCAAGAGTTTTTGGGTAAGTTTTTTTACCAATTTCCTTTGAGATGGGGCCATATCCTGCTGCTCATAAGGGTCTGTGGATAAATTGTACAGTTCGGCCTGTTTATTTTCCCAATAATAAATCAGCTTCCACTCACCACTTCTGATGATGGCGCTGGGGTCTCCCCCCTGATTTCCATAATGGGGATAATGCCAGTAAAAATCCCGTGATTTCACCCGCTTTCCTTCCATTGCAGGAACCAAGCTCACTCCTTCCACCCCTTGCAAACTGTCCATATCACCACCTGTCAGCTCCACCAAGGTAGGCAAAAAGTCGATATTGGAGGCCGGGTCTTCGATCGTTCCACCTGCGGTGCCCGGCACTTTGATAAAGAACGGCACACGAAGCCCTCCTTCCCATTGGTAGCCTTTGCCTCCTCTTAGGGGCAAATTGGAAGTGGAGAAGTTATCACCGGAAGCTACTCCCCCATGATCAGAGGTAAAGATCACAATCGTATTTTCATCGAGGCCCTGTGCCTCTAAGGCCTTCGTCACGATCCCAACCGCCTCGTCCATGGTTTCCACTAAGCCGCCATACACTGGATTATCCTGGACCTGTCTAATGGGCAACCTGCGCTCCATGGCATAGCCATGATCGGCGATCCCTGCTGATTCGGCTTTGTTGCGGTATTTGGCCCACTTCTCTGAAGTAGTCTGTATCGGGCCATGGACAGCATAGAAAGAAAGCATGGCAAAAAACGGCCGTTCATGTGCTTGTTCAATAAACGTAGCCGTTTCTTCTGCCAGTCGAATGCTGAGGTTTTCACCATTGGGGCCTTGGCTGAGCTTGGGATTGTCATAAGGCGCATAGTAACCGCCCTTTGGGCTTCCCGATTCATAGCCGCCGACATTGGTATCAAAGCCATGATCCTCTGGATACGAACCCGCTCCTCCTAAATGCCACTTCCCTGCAAAAAACGTTTCATATCCATTGGCTTTCATCGCTTCTGGAAGCGTCACCATATCTGCGGGCAGTGAATGGACATAGCTGGGTGGAAGCAACTGGGTGTGCCTGCCATATTTTCTCCATGACGCTCCTTCCGGCGCACCTATCCAGTCGGTAATGCCGTGTACCGCCGGTGTCACACCGGTCATCAGGCCAGCCCTAGAAGGACTACAAACACGTGAAGAGGCATATCCTTGCTCAAAACGGAATGATTGCTCGCCAAGCTTGTCAATATTGGGCGTCTCATAAAAATCACTTCCTGTAATGCTTAGATCATGGTATCCCAGATCATCCACCAATATCAATAATACGTTGGGCTTGGAGTTTTCTTGCCCATGAGCCGGGGCAACTCTGCCCACCCAAAAAAAAGAAATAACCAACACATAAAAGAGTAACCGTTTTTTAAAATCCAAATCGATCATAACATCAAAATTATCTACTTTTTATATAAGCCGACAACATACAAACTTTACACTTTCGAAACACAAGAAAACATAAGATTTTAAAGAAATCGAAAAAAATAGGATTAAGGTGTTTACCATGGGCGTTGTCCATGACTAAGGATGTTACACTCTTTCAGAGCTTTTGTTATACAAATTGGCTTTTCCATTTAAAGAAAAAAAAATCAGCGCAGATCTTAATCATCTGCGTCATCAGCGTTCTATTAAAACGAACCACTATCCCCCAATTTTCCTGCTTTATCCCCAACTTTCCCTTTTTCATCCAAGAAATGTACAAGATGCGGCAATAAAAAAGTCCCCGATTTGCAAATCGGGGACCTTAAACTGAATGTTAACCTTCAGTAATTGGGTATGTCGTTACTTAAATTAAGACTCTTTAGGAAGTACGGCATCTTTTTGTGCCTTTACCTTTTTGCTCAGATCAGAAATCGAACCTTTCAGTTCATCGAATTTCTTGTCCATTTTTCCGTTAAGGGAATGTGCCATGTCTTCGCCTTGTTTTTGCATTTTCTTTCTTGTCTTTCCTCCTTCATCAGGAGCAAACATAATACCCAATGCAACTCCGGCTGCAAGTCCGGCTACGACTCCTAATAAAACTTTTCCTTCACCCATAATTTTACAATTTTTAGTAATTAAAACTAGTTTTTATTAAAATATACAAGATCACGTACCAAGGTTAAAAACTTATGTACCAAATGGATACGCATCACTAAAATTCAAACAACAACCATGCTAGAAACACCCTTGAACAAGAAATTATTCATTATCCGTTCCTTTTTGGAATTCTCTCAGCCCCTCTTCTGTCAATGAAAAAACCTGTTTTTTGAGTTTTCTAAAATCCTTTGCAAAAAGCGCTACCAAGTCTTCCAGCTCTCCTTGACGGACCATCACCTCTCTCCATTCTTGGTCCCCGTTATAGAGATGTTGGCTGATCTCATGGAGTTGACGATTGATTTTATCAGCTATTGCCTCCCCCCTTCGGTCCAACATCGCCAACCTGTTCTCTATTCTTCTGGAAAAACTCAAATCCAAACTGTCCAGAAAATGATGAAAATAATTGGCCATCAAGTCAGTTAAAAAACGAATTTCATCCTGATAAAATGCCAAATCAGACCTCCAATGTTCACCAAGAGCATAAAACTCCATGAACACATCACCATTTTGGTGATCCGTTTGTTTTGCGCTATGTACTTTGTATCCGGCGTCCATGATTTATTCTGCTCATGATCTACACAACATGTCCACTTGTCAAAAACGGGTCAGTTTTCATCAAAACTGCCCGGTATTCACTAAGCATTCTAAACCTAAAATAGGCATTGGCCTATCTGCTGGCGATAAGGAAGCTATACTATTAGGTCAAACTTGAAAAAACGGCAATAATCCGTCTACTTATTTTGCTCCTTTTTTCTTGTAATGGCTAGCATGGTATAATTTAACCAAATCAACGCCCATTGGCAACAAAAAGCCCAAAAATAATCCATCCGCTCAGCAGGCAATAGGTGCAGGTATCCTCCTTCAGCTCCTCAATCAACCTGGCTTTAGTTCATTGGGACTGGACTGTTTTTTTTCCCAGCAGTTGATATTATAGGCAGTGACTGTAGCAATTTTGGTGAGTGCCTCATTGGTCAAAAAAGCTTGGTGGCTGGTGATCATGACATTTTGGAAAGTCAATAAACGAGCGATCACGTCGTCCTGCAAAATATCCTCAGAATGGTCCTCAAAAAACAACGCTTCCTCTTCTTCATAAACATCCATCCCAAAGCTTCCTATCTGTCCGCTCTTCAAGGCTTCGTTAACCTCCCTGGTATTGACGAGTGCCCCCCTGCTGGTATTGACCAACATGGTACCATGTTTCATTTCCTGAAGGCTGTCCTTATTGATCATGTACTGGGAGTCTTTGGACAGGGGAAGGTGCAGCGTGATGATGTCTGATTGAGCACAGAGGGTCTTGAAATCCACATAGGTGATATCGACGGCTTTTTTTAAGTCCTCATTTTCATAAGGATCATAGGCCAAAAGCCGACACCCAAAACCAGAAAGGATCTTGGCCACCTTACTTCCTATTTTGCCAGTCCCGGCCACACCGACGGTCTTTCCGTCCATATCAAATCCGACCAGGCCATCCAGGGAAAAATTCAAATCCCTGACCCTATTATGGGCTTTGACCAGTTTTCTATTGAGGGCAAGCATCAGGGCCACCGTATGTTCGGCAATGGCTGCTGGAGAATACTCCGGTACACGGGCCACTTTGATGCCTAGCTCTTGGGCTGCTTGTAAGTCCACATGGTTAAAACCAGCCGATCTAAGCGCCAGTAACTGAATCCCCATTTTTTTCAGCCTTTCCAAAACAGGGCGGGACCCATCATCGGTCACAAAAATGGCTACGACGTCACTGCCAGATGCCAAATCTACCGAATCGACAGTCAACCTCATCTCAAAAAGCTTTAGCTCATGCTCAGGAATGGCTTCTTCCAAATATTTATGTTCGTATTTGTGGGCACTAAAGGCTGTGATTTTCATAGTAAATGCAGGTATCAATGGTTGAAAGTAATGGTGAGGAGCACGTTTTGTCTAAAGCTGACCGTTAGCCACGTCCAAAAGTTACCTAATAAAAATAACTTAACTTTGGTATACTTCAAAAAGCTTAGGCCAAACACATAGCAATAAAAAACACAACAATCGGCCTCTTAATTTTTCGATTTTTCCACCAAAATATTTTAAAAACGTCTACAATATTCGTTCATTTACAAAAAAATTAAGTACAATTACTTAAATTTGAAAATCACCCCTAATACTTTAATCAACATGAAAAGGTGGTCGGCTGCTTAAAAGGAAGCTTTCCTGTTCACACCAACCAACAGGGAAGAACAAATCAGGCATTGAAATTGCAGTTTTGCATCCAATCACCTTCTGCTTTATTTATGGCAAAAATTATAATTGTAGAAAAAGACATCGACTTGGCCGACAATATATGTGAGATGCTGAAATACGGCAACTTTCACCCTGTCGCCATTTCATCGATATCGGATGGATTTGATTTGCCCAATACCAAGCCTTCCCTGTTTATTATCGGGATCGACGATGAAGTTGACAAAGCTTATGTGGACAGGATAAACAACCTGTGCCAAAAGTTCAACTGCCCCATCATATTCCTGTCGCCAGGGATCCAGCATGGCTGCACAAAGGAAAGCTGTCAATGTATTTCCAAAACAGCAATCATCGATAAACCCTTTACTTTTAGGTCACTGCACACAGCAGTCCATAAGCTCCTCAATGAACAACGTACCAAAACGAACATGTGTATTAACTGATGGGTAAACCGATTACTTTTTATCAAAAGTGAAAGAAGGCTGAAGCGTAACCACTCCAACCTTCTTTTCATGCAATCCTTGCCCACAGGGAAAGAACTGGCATCAATTAACAAAAACCCAAATAACGAATTAATGATCTTTAACGAAGACGTTTACCCATCTTGTCATGGTGTGGTCTTCCATATCTTCTACCTTGACTTTTACGGCAGCCAGTCCAGCTTCCTCAGCAGTAAATGTCAAGTGATCCTTCTGAACGGAGAAAGATTTGCCGGTGGATTGGCCTTCCAGTGAAAAGCGGAGCCCATCCTCAAATCCCTTGAACAATGGTTTGAGGTCCAGGTTCAGCGCATCGCCTTTCTCTATAAAATAATGCGGTCTGGACATCCAGTCCAAATACTCATCTAGCTGTGTGAACCCATCACGATCTTCATCCTTGTTGGCGTCGGAAAAGTCATCAGGCTTACTGTTCGGGTTCAGTCCCTTGGCTTCCTCCCACCAATCAGGCAAGCCATCTTGATCAGTATCCCAGTTTTCGGGACGCTTTACCTCGGGATAATCTTCCCAGCCCCCTACATCCTGCTCTGTATCCGGCATGCCGGGGATGCCACTTAAGCTGCCTTTATAAGTATAGGTACTGTCCAAGGTTTCTTGGATGATCCTTTGGTCATGATCATCCAGTACGGGCTGGTTGGCTCCGACATCTGATAGTACTATTTTGTAAGCTTCCCGGGCAGGCTGTGTAGTGATATGGGCAGGAAAAAACGGCTCGTCCACGAACCCTTCGTACTTTTTATAATCTCCATTATGGTAGCGCTCCCTTCTCCCTTCTTCCTGATTGTCTTCGTCAAAATAGCCCGGCATCACATTCCCGGAGAAATAGCCCCGCTGTGTCCCCAGTCCTACGCCTTCATGGTCGATGGTCAAGGCGATAAAATGTTCTGTACCCGGTCCTGGTTTATAATAATTATTGACAAAATTCACCTCGTGGGATCCTCCATCAGTGGTTCTCCCACCCCAATTGTAGACCACGTTGTTCCTGATGTCCAGTTTGCCTTTATAATAAGCATTGCCATCCAGTCCACTGCCCATGCTCCAGTTTCTACCGTAGTTATGGGCCAACAAATTGTGGTGGAAGCTTCCGATATCACCACCGATCGTGGCGGCATATCCGTGCATTTTTCCTTGTTCGTACTTGCTGTGATCTGCCACGTTGAGCGCCTCGGCGATCAAGGTTTTCTGTAAGGTAATGTGATGCGCACCCCTTGAGCTAAAGGATTCATCAATCGTCCACCGGATAGAGCAATGATCAATAATGCTGTAGTTGGCACCTGTAAGTCCCATTCCGTCAAAGGTACGGCCAGCACCGATGCCTACCCGAAGAAAACGGGCCACCCCATCATCCCCGGTTATGCCCACAGGAGCCCTTTCGATCATGATGCCTTTCCCGGGGGCGGTCTGCCCCGCTATGGTCACATACCGCTGGTTAGAAACCAATCTGGACTTTAGCTCAATGGTCCCTCCCACTGCAAAAACAATGGTCCTTGGCCCTATATCATTGGTCACCGCTTCTCTCAAACTCCCCGGACCACTGTCGTTGAGATTGGTCACGGTGACTACTTTGCCACCTCTGCCGCCCCGTGCGTAACGACCATAGCCCTCCGCTCCTCGAAAAGCCAGCTGGGCAGGACGGAAATACCACACATTTCCTTTGGTAATCTCCCCATTTTGATCTACTTCGTCCACCCTCCAGTAGTAGGTGTCCATACTGTAGAGGTCATTGACCTGATAGTGGTTGGCCGTAAGTTCTCCTCGGTAGGCGTCATCTTGGGAAGTGGCCTCCGCTACGGCTGCTTTTGAAGTACCAAAATACACTTGGTGTTTTACGCCTGTTTTGGCAGGCTCCCATTTCAGGGTCACGCCGCTGTCCGCTTCCACGTGCTCATCACCGTCCTCGGGCAAAGGGCTTTTTGCTTGTTTTTTAATATCAGGCCTATTCAGCTCAAATCCATTCCAGACCAATGCCGCTGCATTGGATTCATTTTTGGGATCGTTCACCATCCTGATGGTCACCGCTTCGCCTGCTGCTACCTCAAATATCAAATACCCTGTCTCAGTCACCGCTCTGCTTTCGGCCCTATTACTGGGCATCAAGTCATCAATCTGCAATTCATCATTGACATAAATATCAATAGGGGAAAATGTATTGTTTTCTGGGTTGTCAAAGGTATTGTAAAAATTCATCAAGGAATGCTTACCGGCCGGAAGCCCCTCAATGGTCAAGGTTATTTCCTCATTGGCCACCACGCCGTCATTGCTCAAACGAGCATAAAACGGGGCTTGGATTCCTGCCTTGTACCAACTGGAATGTAGCCCATCACCGCTGACGGTAAAGGCCACATTGGAAAAGGTAGCTTCCGCTTTACTTCCTTCTTCTACGACCCAAGAGGTATAGCCTGGCTCGTTTACCTCCCCTAGCTTCCTTCCTCCAAAATCAAAATCAACTTTTAATGTTGGAGACTGGGCATGGCCAAGAGTAGCGGTAAGCCCTAAAACGGCCAAGCAGATCAATTTATAAAAGTACCGTGGTAAAGATGTAATCGTAAGCTTCATCATCATGCTATTGGTTATTTGTGGTGTTGGACACCGCCTGATTCAGGCAATAATGGGCGTCCACTAGCTTTTTGGATAGCATGAAAGTACTCTCCTTTTTTCCCTTAAATGGATGAATTTCTACCAAGATGGATATTTATCTACTGAATCGGGAAATAAAGTGCCCGAATGATTCTCCAGAAGGCAACATTATTCATCCTTCAATCCGATTTATGCCTTAGGAATCGCTATAGCCTGTCCTAACGAGTATCCCGAATGACTGAAAGCTCTAAACAAGCAGCTTCAGGTCGCAACGGATAGGCTAATGTTTATTTGATGGTTTATTTCAACCTACCGACATCCCGGTTCAGCAAGCCCTTGTCCCTTTTAGCAGATTCCGAATTGGCCGTAGTGATATTTTTTTCCTTATTTCATACATTCGTTAATCCAAAATGTACATCCACTTGATCCATATTCGGTCTTTTTTACTATGTATCGCTTCTTTATTCCTCAGTGCCCAGCTTTCGGCGCAACAGGAAGCTTTTATCTATGGGGAAGTAGAACTCCGGGATGAAACGAAACTGGAAGGAAAAATCACTTGGAGTGCTGGCCAAAGTCTATGGGTAGATCTCTTGGTAGCAGAAAAAAAGGACAATAACATCCTCGACCATCTTGCCAAAGACGACATCATACACCTTAGTGAAGGCAAGAAAAAGACAGAATGGGGCTTTATGGCTTTATGGAAAAACCAGTACCCCTCTCGTAAACTTACTTTCCGAACTCAGTTTGGCAACTTGCTGGAAATTATGGTCACTGGTGACAGTGACGCCACCATAGTACTCAAAAACCATGAAAACATCCGTATTTTTATAAATGGAGACAAAGAATATGCCCGGCAATTGGGTGAAACCATTACCGTGCAACTCAGCGACGGAGAGAAAAAAAAGCTCCCATGGAAGGCCATAGAACGCATTCGTTTCAGCAATACGCCCACTGACCTGGCCAATTTCAAAAGTCTGCCTCTCTATGGGCACATTACTACTCGAATGGGCTATGCCTATCAAGGTCTGATCAAGTGGGACTTGGAGGAGCACCTGTCTGACCAGTATTTGGACGGTACGACCATCGATGACCGTAGGGCGCGCTACCACTTTTATGAAGTGAAATCCATTCGCCCCAAAAACAAGGGTTCCCTCATCCAGCTTCAATCCAACAAGGAAATATACCTCCACGAATTGACCAATGTGACCAATGAGAATGCAGGCATTCAAGTACGCAACCCCCATTGGGGACAGATAGCCCTGCAATGGGGGGACTTTAAAACGGCTGAGTTTACGCCCTATTCCGAGATAGCAGGGTTCGGCTACAACGACTTTGGGGCTCCCTCTGCCCTTCAGGGCACCGTCGTTCTCAAAGATGATCGGCACATTTCCGGTTCTATTTACTATGATCTCGACGAACACTGGAATATCGAAACACTGGACGGATGGGCCCAAGGTGGTGGTTTACGCCAAATCCCTTTCAGCCTCATTAAGACCCTATACCCTGTCAGTGAAACCCACACAGCCGTCATCTTAATGGATGGAGAAAAAATCATCCTCGGAGAAAGGAGTGACGTGGATCAAACCAACTGGGGGACGATGATAAAGGCTCCAAATGGTCAATTCACCTATATCCCTTGGCAAAAACTGCAAAGTATAACCTTTGAACACTAAATGAACATTTGGTACTTTTCCGATGCAAAGACTTAAATTGCACCATATAGCGCTAAAACCTTCTTCAACCTGAATGGATATCAAGGAGTATTTCAACCAAAAAAAATGGCTAATTTTGATCGCCGCCGCCACTACCATACCCGTATTGGTACTCTTTACTGTTGGTGAGAATAATTATGCCGCTGCCCTGTTATGGATCATTGCTGTACTGGGACTCTTGGTTTGGGGAAATATCCAAGTCCATCAATTGTTGGAAAAATGGCATCCTTGGGGGCGACTACCGCTACGTCGCTTTTTGATCCAGTTTTTGATCAGCGGCCTCTATTCCTTGGCCTGTATCAACCTTTGCTATTATCTCCTCAAAACACTTTTTATCGGATTACCTCCTGATGCGGAGCAAATGCTCCTTTTGAACATCTATGGTTTGTTGTTTTACATCCCAGTAATGTCCATCAATTTTGGCGTTTATTTTATGCAGCGTTGGAAAAAGGCTGCACTCCGATCCGAACAGCTACAGGCCGAAAACCTCAAAAGCCGCTTAGAATCCTTAAAAGTACACGTGGATCCGCACTTCCTCTTCAACAACCTAAATGTGCTGTCTTCTTTGATCGACATCGACACAGAAGATGCGCACCGTTTTTTGAACAAATTTGCTGAAGTGTATCGCTATGTCCTCCAACATCGGGATGAAGAACTGGTAGAACTGGATACGGAGATCGAATTTATCCACTCCTACATCTATCTTTTTCAAAAACGGCTCAACAGGCAGTTGAAAATCACCATCGATTACCCCCCTTCCAGCACCATTTTCCACATCCCCACCTTGGCGGTGCAAATGCTGTTGGAAAACGCCATCAAACACAATATCGCCACGGTATCAAAGCCCTTGACCATTTTGATATTTATGGAAGATGCACGGTACATCGTGGTCCAAAACACCTACCAACCCAAAAACCAGCAATACTCCTCATTGCCCAAAACCGGCTTGGACAACATCATGAAAAGACTCGCCTATTTCTCCGATGAAGAAATGGTCATCGAGCAGACCACAGATAAGTTTACCGTTAAACTGCCACTATTGGTGGTCGATTCTAAAAGGAAAGACATACAGCACAACTGACAAGGAAAAAAAGACCATTATGAAGGTACTGATCGTAGAAGACGAAATCTTGGCTGCCGAAAAGCTGAGCAACATGCTCAAAAAATACGACAGCTCTATCCAAATCCTGGACAACCTCACTGCAGTGGAAGAAACCGTCAAATGGCTTCAGCAGCACCCTGCTCCTGACTTGATCATGATGGACATCCAGATAGATGATGGTGTCTGCTTCGAGATTTTCCAACAAGTGGAAGTCAGCAGCCCAGTGATCTTTACCACTGCTTATGATCAGTACGCCATCAAGGCCTTTCAGGTCCACAGTATCGATTACCTCCTAAAACCATTTTCTTTTGAAAAACTGGAAAAAAGCTTGGAGAAACTAAAAAAGATCACCTCACCAACAGCCCCACCTTCTTCTTCGATAATCAATGTAGACGAACTTCTTCAGGCCCTCCAGCAGAAGGACCTCTCCTACAAGTCACGCTTTTTGGTAAAAGCAGGGACCAAAATCCGATCCATCAAAACCGAGGACATCGCCTACATCTACACTGACAGAAAGCTTAACCTCCTCGTGACCAACGAAGGTGACCGTTACCCGCTTGACCAATCCCTGGACGAGCTCACCCAAGTACTCGATCCCGAAACGTTCTTCAGGGCCAACAGACAGCTTATCCTTCAAATCGATTCCGTTTCGGCCATCCACCCCTATTTCAAAGGCCGCGTAAAGCTAGACCTCACCCCTCCGCTGGACGCCGAAATCATCATCAGCAGCGAAAAGACCCCTGACTTCAAAGCCTGGCTGGACAGGTAGTCGTTTTGTGAGTCTTGAGTCCTGAGTCCTGAGACTTGAGACTTGAGACAAATGGCGATTGTATTGGGTATTGGGCAACACGGTTGTGCCGGGTCTCTGCCCCTGCACTCGCAAACATTGAGTCGCTGACTCAATTAGGCTGTTTCTAGTTCCCGTCCTCATTGTTTCGAAGGCCTAGTCAAAACTCGTGAGAGGAAGGACCTGTAACCTTGCTGGACAGGCAGTGTTTTTTGAGTCTTGAGTCTTGAGTCTTGAGTCTTGAGTCCTGAGACTTGAGACAAATGGCGATTGTATTGGGTATTGGGCAATACGGTTGTGCTGGGTCTCTGCCCCTGCACTCGCAAACATTGAGTCTCTGACTCAATTAGGCTGTTTCTAGTTCCCGTCCTCACTGTTTCGAAGGCCTAGTCAAAACTCGTGAGAGGAAGGACCTGTAACCTTGCTGGACAGGCAGTGTTTTTTGAGTCTTGGGTCTTGAGACTTGAGACTTGAGACAAATGGCGATTGTATTTGGTATTGGGCAATACGGTTGTGCCGGGTCTCTGCCCCTGCACTCGCAAACATTGAGTCTCTGACTCAATTAGGCAACTTATTTAACCCGGTTTATGCATTAGGAATCGTGATGAGGTTTGAAACTGCAAGAAAATCAGGCTGTTTGGAGATTGAGGCATAGCACCGCTATGGTGAAATCGAAAACAGCAGCGAAGCGACTGATTTTGAAGTAGGTTCATACCGCAATAGATAGGCTAATGCATATTCCGGGTTTAAGCATAAAACGATCAATGGCTCCAACGCAGAAATATCCCAATTCGAGGCGAGATTTTCCCTTTTGAAAGACGATTGGTTATTGGCTTCTTTTAATTAAAGTAAGTTAGCATTACTAAAACAGGCAAAAAGATCATCTTCCTATTGCCAAATTATAAAGAAAACAATAAACCAAATTGCAATGCTAAAGAACCGAATCAGCTTTTTATGCTTGGTGATCACCCTTGTATCTTTTTCGAGAGTGCTTGCCCAGTATCCGGACGTTTCTTCAAAGGACAGGGCAAAAGCGGACTCCATCAAGTCTGCCGCATTAGCGCACTCTGATGAGGCCTGGGAAAAAGCGCGAATAGCCGTTTATCGTGAAGAAATGCAAGGTAAGCCTTATATTCCATGGGCAGCACGCCCCACAGACCTACCACAAGCAACCATCCCAGCATTCCCTGGGGCTGAAGGAGGTGGAATGTACAGTTTTGGTGGCCGAGGAGGCCAAGTCATCACCGTCACTAGCTTGGAAGACCATGGCCCCGGCACCCTCCGGGAGGCTTGTGAAACCGGTGGTGCCAGGATCATCGTGTTTAATGTGGCGGGTATCATCAAACTGGAAACACCCTTGATCATCAGGGCACCCTATGTGACCATCGCCGGCCAAACTGCACCCGGCGACGGGGTTTGTGTGGCGGGTGAAACGGTCTGGGTGGACACCCATGATGTGGTGATCAGGCACATGAGGTTTCGCAGAGGTGAAACCTTCGTGGGCAGAAGGGACGATGCCATCGGCGGCAATCCCGTCGGAAACATCATGATCGACCACGTTTCTGCCAGCTGGGGACTGGATGAAAACATGTCCATCTATCGTCACATGTACGATCCCGGAGGAGGCTACAAAACAGAAAAACTTCCCACTGTCAACATCACGATCCAAAACAGCATCTTCTCCGAAGACCTCGACACCTATAACCACTCCCTTGGCAGCACCTTGGGTGGCGAAAACTGCTCTTTTATGAGAAACCTATGGGCCAGCAATGCCGGCAGGAATCCTTCCATTGGCTGGAATGGCATCTTCAATTTCGTCAATAACATAGTCTTCAACTGGTCCCATAGAACCACTGACGGTGGAGACTACAAGGCCAAATACAACATCATCAACAACTATTACAAACCAGGGCCTGTGACAGACCTCAGCAAAACAATAAGCTACCGAATTCTCAAGCCAGAAGCTGGCAGGAGTGACTTGGACTCCGTGGTTTTCGGAAGGGCTTATGTGGAAGGTAATATTGTGGAAGGCAATGAAAAAGTCACTGCCGACAACTGGAATGGTGGCGTACAGATGGAAGGAAAAGATGGCCAACTAATGACCTATCAGGAAGCAACGCATTACTTCTCTAGAATGAAATCAGACAAGCCTTTTCCTATGCCTCACCTGACTATTATGCCTACAGAAAAGGCCGTGGAATATGTCATGGAAAATGTCGGCGCTACATTTCCTAAGCGAGACCCAGTAGACCAACGAATCATCAGAACCGTCAAAACCGGTAAGCCTGAATATGTGGAAGGCCTTGATCCTGAATCCTTTTATCAGTTTGAGCACAGAAGGCTTCCGAACGATGCCTATAAGAAGGGAATTATCACCGATATCAGTCAAGTAGGTGGCTATCCTGAGTACAATGGCAGCCCCTACCAGGACACGGACAAAGACGGTATGCCCGACGAGTGGGAAAATAAATATGGCTTAGACCCTAATGACCCCTCCGATGCCCATGACGATCTCAATGGGGATGGCTATACCAATATCGAAAAATACATCAACGGAATTGACCCTAAACTAACCGTTGATTGGACCAATCTGTCAAACAACGAAGATACCTTGGCCAAAAATGGACTTTCAGTGGATAAATAAAGGTTAATAAATTCGACAAGTCCAAAGGAGCCCGGCAATGCCGGGTTCTTTGCATTTCAGCCCGTCTTATCCGCTAGTTTAGTAGCTCCTCTTGCTCACTACAAACCATCACGGCTATTTTATGCATTAGCCTATCTGTTGCGACCTTAAACTGCTTCAAAATCAGCCGTTTCACTTTAGTTTTCGGCATAACCGTAGCGGTGCTACGCTAATGCCTCCAAACTAACTGATTTTCTTGCAATTTCAGCTCTCACTACGATTCCTAATGCATAATCCGGGTTTAACCAGCATCCAATGCCGTAGGTATTGGGCACGGGCAAAGAATGCTAATATGCATTACCTAATCCAGGGAAATCGCTTTTAAACTATTAGTAAAGAGATGTCAGCCTGAGCGGAGTCGAAGGCTAGACGTTGGACCTCGACTCTATCTGGAGGATAGACCATAGCCGTCAGGCTAACGCACGTAAGCTGCTGAAAATCTATATCCTTATTGATGTTTGTGCTCTTCACAAATGGCCTAGGGGGATTATAAATCCCTATTATTCCGGTTCGGGATTCCAAATCCCGAACAGCTAAATGGCTGTTACCAAGCTTTCAGGCCTACGGCATGAGGCCCTTGAGCTATGGTAAAAGTTTGGTGATACTCCGTGCCAAACTCCCCATCAAATCACCGAACAGGTGCTTTTGAGTTAAAAACTCAATACTAATGGTTCCGCAGCATAGCTGTCGGAGCATCGGTCACTTCCACTGTAGTGATTTTTTCTATCCGCCTATACGGAAAAATACACAACTACTTAAGAAACAGTCATTTATAAACCTATTTCAATTTCAATGGTTAACATTCACTAATTACTTATTACCGAAAGATTATCACCAAATACTGATTATCAAACACCTGCTACCAACCACTTATCACTGAATTAAAACAATTACCAAACTCTTTTTCATTTTAAGAAGCGAATTATCTAATTTGCCATATGATCAACTATTTTTACCTAGGAACTACGGCATTGTTTTTTCTTTTTATTTGTTTTTCAGGCCATGCTCAAGATGTGCCTACTGAAAATCCATTGCTGCTCCAAGCCTACAAAAGTAAAATCCCCCATCCACAGGAAACATCCACCGGAGGACAGTATGAAGTGGGAAGTTTATTTTATGTCGATGGAACACCCTTTTTGGTTTCTTCGGAATTTGGGGCGGGGCAAGTCACCATCAATGGCGAGCGATTTGACCAAGTCCTGCTTAATTTTGACGTGGTCAGGGATCAGCTGATCACCTATCATCCACGGCACTACCAGCAGCTTATTTTGGATCACCGGAAGGTACAGGCCTTTCAGCTCAAAGGTGACAGGAAATTTATCCAGGTCAAGGAAAACCCAGGGTACCCTTGGCACTACAACGGATACTATGAAGTGCTTTGGGATGACGGGATCACCATCTTATCAAAACATTATAAAGAAGAAGAGATCAAAAAAGACCCTATCTCATCAAACAAGTCTTTTGAATTTGAAATCCATGAAGATTTCTTCGTAAAGACACCCCAAGGCTATCATCGCATCAAACGTAAAAAGGACATCGAGGAAGCCATGGGGATTCCAAAAAAACAGGTAAAAAAACTCATGCGTAGTGAGGGATTACGCTTCAAAAAACAACTGAGAGAAGTCCTGATAGCGCTCGGCGCCTTTTATTCCTCTCAAACTTCCAATAACTAGCCTATGCGAAACCATCTACTACGGTTAATTTTGTGCGGTATGTTGGCCTTGGTGACCCAACATACCTTTGGCCAAGATCAAGGTAAAGAGACCATTTCCGGGCTATTCCCTGGTGTCCGTTTCTCTCAGTTTGTTAGTGCTGTAGAAAGCAAGACCAGTTACCGCTTCTTTTACAAAGACGAAGATGTGGACAGTCTATCCATAAATGTAAGTGCCAAAGACAATGAACTGGAAGATGTCTTGGACCTGATTTTTGAGCAGACGGCTCTCCGTTACACCATTGACGGCCAACAGCGTGTATTTATACACACAGAAGAAAAATTCCCTACTTCTTTGGCAAGTGGTTATTTTGAGAGGGACATACCTGGGGACAGCATGCAGGACATGCAAGATGAGCGGTACCTCGACAGGGCCTATACGTCAAATAAGCTCTGGACCATTGGCCATGAAGATGAAGCAAGCCGTCAGGGGACTGCCACGCTGAGAGGCAAGGTCATCAGCCTTAAAAACGGCGAACCCATCATTGGAGCGGTTTTGTTTGAAAAACAGAACTATACCCGGGCGGTAACGGATGAAAAGGGGCAATTTAGCATCACCTTGCCAAAGGGACGACACACCATCCACATCCAGCACTTGGGCCAATTTCAAGAACAACGGCAGGTAGAACTTCTGGGAGATGGCAGCTTGCTTATGCAAATCGACGAGAGCATCGTTTCCTTGGACGAAATCATTGTAAGCTCTGATCGCCTGTCCAATATCAACCGCACTGAAATGGGCGTAGAGACCATGTCCATAGCGTCCATGAAAAGACTCCCTTCTGTCATGGGGGAAGTGGATGTCATCAAGAGCATCCTTACACTTCCTGGTGTCAAGACCGTCGGTGAATCCAGTGTAGGCTTTAATGTCCGAGGGGGTGCGGCGGACCAAAACCTGATTTTGCTCAACGATGCCACCATATATAACCCATCCCATCTCTTTGGGTTCTTTTCTTCGTTTAATGGGGACATGGTCGATGAAGTAGCTCTTCATAAAGCCGGCATGCCTGCCCAATATGGCGATAGGTTATCATCAGTGCTGGACGTAAAGGGCAAATATGGTAATCGTGAAAAATTTCACGGACAAGGAGGCATCGGCCTATTGACCAGCAGGTTGACATTTGATGGACCCATCGGTGATAAAACGACC
Source organism: Echinicola strongylocentroti (assembly GCF_003260975.1). Classification (NCBI taxonomy): domain Bacteria; kingdom Pseudomonadati; phylum Bacteroidota; class Cytophagia; order Cytophagales; family Cyclobacteriaceae; genus Echinicola; species Echinicola strongylocentroti. The sequence goes on from NZ_CP030041.1 coordinate 862,467, forward strand.
TTCTTGGTAAGTGGCCGGGCTACCTACAGCGATTGGCTTCTGGACTTGGTCAACGAAAAATCCGACCTCAATGCTGCAGGCGCTTCCTTCTATGACCTTAATCTCAATCTCAAGCATTATTTTGACGATCAAAATGAGCTGAGCTTTTCCTCTTACTGGAGCCAAGACGACTTCAATTTTGTGGAAGACACTGTATTCAATTATAGTAATCGAAATGCTAACCTCAAGTGGAAGCATTATTTCAACGACCGGTTGGAAAGTGAGTTCATTGTGGGAGTAGATCAGTATAAATTTGGCATTGAAGGATATGAGAATGAGCTGAATGCCTATAGATTTGATTTTGATATCGAGCAGTATAATCTCAAAGCACGCTTTACGTATGATTATAATGACCAACACTCCCTGTATTTTGGCATGGAAAACATCTATTACAAGATGAATCCCGGCAACAAACAACCGCTCACCGGTCAGTCCATTATACTCCCCGAAACGGTGAATGAGGAACGTGCCATGGAAACCGCCTTTTATCTTGGAGACCGATTTGAAATCAACGATAAGCTGACTACAGACATTGGTGTCAGGTACGTATTTTACCATTTCTTAGGACCCAACCAACTGTACACCTATGCGGATGGTCTGGCCAAAAGTGAATCGACGATCACCGGGGAAGAAACCTATGATAACAACGAAGTTATTTCTTCTTATTCCGCCCCTGAAATCCGGATTTCGGGCAGGTACATCATTGATAATTTCACCTCTATCAAGGCAGGATACCACACCACCCGCCAGTATATCCACCTTCTTTCCAACACGTCCTCTGCCACTCCTACTGATACCTGGAAGCTCAGCGACCCCTATATCAGGCCTCAGCAGGGAAACCAGTTTTCACTCGGGTTCTACAAGGACTTGATTTGGAAAGAGGACAAAATCGAGGCTTCAGTGGAGGTTTACTACCGGGGGCTCAAAAACCTCATTGATTATAGAAGTGGTGCAGAACTACTGCTCAACAACGACATCGAGCAAGATGTCCTCAACACAGATGGAAGAGCTTATGGGGTAGAATTCCAAGTAAAAAAATCCATGGGCAAGCTGAATGGTTGGCTGAGCTATACCTATTCGAAGTCGGAATTACAGACTTCGTCTGATGAACTTGCCGAAAAAATCAATGGCGGCAGTTGGTATCCCAGCAATTTTGACCAACCACATGCGGTTATGTTGGCGGTGAATTATGAGCTTTCCAAACGTGCCAATGTATCATTAAACACGAATTACAGCACGGGCCGGCCCATCACGCTGCCTGTGGCCAAATTCTATTATAATGGTGCCGAACAAGTGTATTTCTCAGACAGGAATGCCTATAGGATTCCTGATTACTTCAGGATAGACCTGGCCATGAACTTAGAAGGCAGCCACAAAGTCAATAAGCCTGCCCATGCTTCTTGGTCTTTGGGAGTGTATAATCTACTGGGGAGAAGCAACCCCTATTCGGTGTACTTCACACCTGTCAACGGCACCCTCAGAGGCTATCAGCTGTCCATTTATGCCCAGCCTATTCCTTACATTACTTACAACTTCAAATTCTGACCGGACATGAAGCCAAAGCCTATCTTATATTCATTGATCATTAACTGCCTTTTCTTCCTAGGCTGCAGGGAGCCGTACGATCCCGAGATCAACACCGAAGACATTGGTATTTTGGTCGTGGAAGGCCATATCGAAACCAATGGCATCCCTACCAAGGTCAACCTCAGCACCACAGGATCACTTAACGATTACCTGAGTCCATTCCTCGCCGTCTCCCATGCGCAGGTATCCATCGAAAGCCAGTCGGGAGATACTTACCCTCTTCCGCACATTGAAGCGGGCACCTATTCGGCTACCTACTCCCTCTCCAACGACGACCAATACCGCCTGAACATCGAAGTGCCCGGACAAGGGGTTTACCAAAGTGAATGGCTGACGCCTCTTATTAGCCCCGCCATCGAGGATGTAGGCATCAAAAGGAAAGGAGAAGATCGGTCAGATGCGGAGGTTTACATCTCCACCCACGGCAATGAGGAAGTAAGGTTTTTTACTTGGGAATATGAAGAGACATGGATTTTCAATCCCGAATTGATCACTTACCTTAAATTTGATCAAGCACTAGATTCTGTGGTTTACCGCGACCTTAGCACGGAGCGGATTGATCGGTGCTGGCGGACAGAACTTTCCAATACCATAAATGTAGCTTCTTCGGCAGAGTTTCAGGATGAGTATATCTATGAAAAAGTCATTCAGACGGTGCCTTTTGGCTCCGAAAAGTTCACCCAACAATACTCTATTATCGTGCATCAAAGGGCAATTACCCAAGAAGCTTTTACCTTTTACGAAACATTGGATAAAAACACCAATGACATGGGAGATATTTTCAGCCCGCTTCCGTCTAACCTCAACACCAATATTCACTACCAAGGAACTGGTAACCAAAAAGCCATTGGGATGGTCACCGCAGGTGCATCTACCTCCAAAAGGATCTTCCTCGACAGGCTGGATATTGGGTATTGGGTCGTGTCCAATCCCTTTTATGCCGGCTGTGCCCTGACCAATGACACCATTAGTGTAGCCGAAGCTCCTGCGAGATTCTCCAGTGCTGGCCTTGTCCCTGTCCAAGTCGTCGAAAACCCTTTGGGAGGGATACTTGGCTACCGTGCAGGAAGCCGAAGATGTACGGACTGTACCTTAAGAGGCACTAATCTTCAACCTGACTATTGGGAAAAATAATTTGATCATGAGAGCAATTCCATTGATTTTCTTCTGGATGATTACATTTGGGAGCTTTGCACAAGCGGACCTCAACACCAGCGGACTTCCAAAAGAAAACGTCTACCTACATAGTGCCAAGAACTTTGCCGTGGTGGGTGAAGCTATTCCTCTGTCCATCACCATCACGATGGATCAGCAGGCCACCGTATCCCAGTTTGCTTATGCTGACCTCATCAGCCGTCATGGCAAACGCTATGGAGGTGCGGTGATCCCCTTGGAAGAGGGAAAGGCTTCTGCCTACCTGACCATTCCCCAAAACACTCCCTCCGATCACTACCTCCTTAGGATCTATTCGCGCTATGCTGCCTCTCTCAAAGATGAAGCACAGTACCATCAGGAATTGATCACCGTAGTCAACCCCAACATCCCTCCTTCCCAACCTTCCCCGCAAACCAAAAATGACACCCAATGGGAGACCCCTAGTGCTGCCAATGAAATGATGACCATTGCCCCCAACGATCCGCAGATAGGCCCAGGAGACCCATCAAGCATCAACCTAAAAGCAAGTCCCCATAGTAAGCTAACGCTATCCATCAGTCGAAAAAACCCTTTCCTCGACAAAGCTAAGTGGATCAAACCTGCACCTTCCCAAAAGGAACCAAGCCTCGCCCATCTACTGCCGGAACTTCGAGGACATCTCATCAAAGGCACATTGACAGAGGCCTCACCAGACACGACAAAGCTTTACTTCCTCTCTGCCCACGGCAAACAGTCTGCCTTGTATTTAGGCACTGCCAATCCAAAGGGAGAGATCTATTTTGACCTTGGAGCGCTAAAGAACTATGATTTTTTATTGCTACAGTCTGACACCGATTCTGTCCCATTCAGTCTCAACTTGGACTTGCCCTTTGCGCCACCTTCCAGCGCAGCATACTTGGATCTTCCTCCCTTGGACATTTCTGTCGCTCAAAAGGGCATGTTAGATGATATGGTATTGGGAGCCAGTACTACGGGCTATTTTCGTAAACCCACACAAAAAAACCTGCAGCCGATCGTGACAGGATACGCACCTGATCGAGGGTATAATCTGGATGACTACAATCGTTTTGAAGACCTGGCCACGACCTTAAAAGAATACATACCTACAGTGCTGGTACGTAAAAAAGCGGGCAAATATCACTTTAAACTGACCAATGTTCCCGAAAACTCCGTATTTGAAGGCAATCCCTTGATGCTGGTAGATGGAATGCCGGTTTTTGAAAGCGACCAATTGGCCCATTTTAGCCCTGATAAATTCAAAAGAGCAGAAATCATCAACCGGCAATTTTACATTTTAAGCCATGCCTTTGACGGGATCCTAAGTCTCATCTCATACGATAACGATTTCGGAGGATATCCTATTCCAGACAGGGCTTTGTACTTGGAGTATCCCCCCATCCAACAACCTGTAAACTGGAAATTTGATGCTGGCAAGCAAAATGATCATTCCCCCGATTTTAGAAGTATCCTGCTCTGGCAAGAGGAAGTGCAGCTGGATGAAAACGGTAAGGCTACCATTCCCTTTACCGCTTCCCAGCTACCGGGAACCTATGAAATAAAAGTCAGCCAAATCACTCCTGATGGTCGACAGATTTGGGCAACGAAGGAATTGGAAGTGTCTGATCAGTGAACAAGGGGGGATTTAGTATCTGGTATGTAGTATTTAGTATTTGGTATTTGGTATATGGTATATGGTATTTCTTGTAGTGGGGTTTTACGGTAACCTCAGTGACTGCCTCCAGCTACCTGCATCTTCTACCTTCAAACATTAAAACCTCCAACCTTAAACCCGGAATATGCATTAGCCTATCTACGCCACGGCGCACAGGTGTTGCGACCTTAAACTGCTTCAAAATCAGCCGTTTCACTTTAGTTTTCGGCATAACCGTAGCGGTGCTACGCTAATGCCTCCAAACTAACTGATTTTCTTGCAATTTCAGCTCTCACTACGATTCCTAACGTATAATCCGGGTTAAACCCTTTCCAACGATCAAAAACCTGCTGCCCAGTCATCGCCTCGTGGGTCACTGGCTCCTTCCAGCTTGCCATCTTGGCCTACCAATATGGCGTCCACTCGGCCTATACTTCCTCTTTCCTTGATTTGGTGGCCCATGGCTTCCAGTGCCTTTTGTGTAGAAGGATCAAGGGCGTCTCTTTCGGGAAAAATAAAATTGGGCTTCCACTGGTGGTGAACCCGGCCAGATGATACTGCATCGGTCATGTTCATCTCGTGATCCAATACGTTCAGGACTACCTGGTATACGGAAGTGATGATCGTACTTCCCCCCGGTGTGCCCACTACCATTTTCAGTTGACCGTCCTTTTCCACGATGGTCGGTGTCATGGCACTGAGCATGCGTTTTTCGGGTTGGATGGCATTGGCTTTGCCGCCCAATAGCCCGTACACATTGGGAACGCCAGGCTTGCTGCTGAAATCATCCATTTCATTGTTCATCAAAAATCCCGCCCCGGATACGAACACCTTGGAGCCATAGCCTGAGTTGATGGTGGTCGTAACAGACACGGCATGACCGCTAGCATCTACGATAGAGTAATGGGTCGTTTCCTCACTTTCTTGATGGTCTAGCTCCATGGCAAGGACCTTCTCACTGTCCGTAGCCATAGCTGGGTCGATCTGGGCTACACGTTCGGCAATGTATGCTTCATCCAGCAGTTCCTCTTTTGGCACATCCCAAAAATCAGCATCCCCCAAGTGTTTTGCCCGATCGGCATAGACCCGTCGCTCCATCTCTATCATCAGGTGAATCGTCTCTGGCGTATGGAAACCCAACTCACCGATGGGAAAGTGCTCCGACATTTTCAACAATTGCATCAACGCAATGCCTCCACTGCTCGGTGGCCCCATGCTGTAAATGGTCGCTTCCCTGTATTTACCAGTGACAGGCTCCCGCCACTTCGCTTCGTATTTGGCCATATCTTCCAGTTGGATAATGCCATTGCCCGCTTGCATCTCCGCAACCAATAGCTCTGCCGTCTTGCCTTTATAAAACCCGTCCCGTCCTTCTTTCTGGATACGTTTGATCGTAGCAGCCAGGTCTTTTTGGACCAAAAGCTCACCTTCCTGCCATTCCCCGTCGAGTTTTACCAAAGGAATCGTCGTACTGTCACGATTGTGTTCGATAAACCTTTTTCGATTTCTGTTGTAATTATTGGCCTGCTTTGCCGTAATGGGAAACCCGCTACGGGCAAGTTTATAGGCTGGCTGCAACAATGCTTTCAGCGGTAAGGAGCCGTATCTCGCATGCGCAGTGAGCATACCGTCCACTGATCCGGGTACACCCGAAGCCATAGGGCCTGCCAAGCTCAACCCATCGATGATATCACCATTTTCGTCTTGGTACATTTCCTCGTAAGCGGCCATCGGTGCCTTCTCGCGAAAGTCAAGTGACACCACTTCGCCGCCCGGCTGGCGGTACATCATAAATCCGCCGCCGCCCAAGTTACCCGCAGCAGGATAGACCACGGCCAGTGCAAAATGAACGGCCACCATCGCATCAATGGCATTTCCACCTTTCTCCAACACCTCCACTCCCACTCTTGTGGCCTCCGGATGGGCAGACACCACCATGGCCTTGTCTCCATGGACGGTTTTGCCTTCCAGGTATTCCTTTTGGCTTATTTTGGCACAACCAGAAATGTATGCCAAGGCAATAAATAGGGCGATGAATCGAATGGAAATTTGCTTGCCAGAAAGCCGCTGTATCAATGTGAATTTCATAATGGGATATGCAATAATATTATTAAATGAATGCAACTTACTAATTAAGTCAATCAATGGGTATCCTACCTCCGCACAAAGTACAAAATATCTGATTTTTTAGGAATTATGTATTACCACTGGTCAAAGAATAGATAAAAATAGGGATCAACCCCTATTATTAGTCAAAAAATACTCCGTTTTGGGTATTTTTTAATAAAACCAAAACCATTATTTTGAGGGTGAATAAAAAGAAAAGACTATAACTTCACAAAAAATGCAAATCAAACATACATTATCCAGCCGTTCCCTTCATTCTATTTTTCGTCAATTTTCTTATCAGATACTATCAAAACTCAATAAAAAAATCCCACGGAGTACGCAGGATTGAGAATTTCTTCGGCTTATAGCCTTGTTGTGAATTGTCTTTCAGTCGGTAAATATAGAAAAAATTAAAGGAAATGAATAAAATTTTAGGAATTGATTTAGGAACAAACTCTATTGGGCTTACCTTAAGAGAAGATGATATTTTCTCTTGGTATGGAGTATATACTTTTAAAAAAGGGGTTGGTGAAGGAAAATCTGGAGAATTTTCATTTGCTGCCGAGCGAACCAAACATCGTTCTTCTCGAAGATTGTACAATGCCCGTAGGTATCGAAAATGGGAAACCTTAAAAGTTTTGATTGAAAATGGATATTGTCCGCTAGATATTGAAAACCTCAATAAATGGATAAATTACGAAAAAGGAATTGGCCGTATTTTCCCAATAGATGATATAACTTTTCAGCAATGGATTAAATTGGATTTTGACCGAGACGGTAAACCTGACTTTACCAGCCCTTATCAATTGAGAAGATTCCTGATTCGAGAAAAATTGGACTTGTCAGTTTCCGAAAATCGACACAAAATAGGCAGGGCACTTTATCACATTGCCCAAAGACGCGGTTTTAAAAGCAGTAGAAAGCAAGGTGCAAACGAAAAAACAGCTGTTTATAAAGGAAGCAATGAAACTAAAACAATTGGGAGAAATGAATATGAAAATTTGATTATTGAAAACGGTAGTTTGGGTGCCGCATTTGCATATTTGGAAGACAACGGTGTTCGGGTAAGAAACAGATATACATTAAGGTCTGATTATAGAAATGAAGTGGAAAAAATATTAGACTTTCAAGAAATCGAGGATAATAATTTTAGAGACAAATTGCTCCTTGAAACTTCAAATGGTTCAATCTTTTATCAACGCCCACTACGTTCTCAAAAAGGGCTAATTGGGAAGTGCACGCTTGAATCCCGTTATATCGAAAAGAAAGGTGAAAAGGTATTGGTTGGTAAACCAAGATGTCCAATAAGTCATCCAAAGTTTGAAGAGTACCGAGCTTGGTCGTTTATCAATAATATTAAATACCGAACAAATAAAGATGCTCGCTTTGAACCCATTCCATTAGAGTTGAAAAAAAAATTGTTCCATGAAAAGTTTTTCTTCAAAAGCAAAAGAGAGTTTGATTTCAGTGAAATAAGAAAATCAATAAACTCCGATGGTAGAAGTAATTGGGAATTGAATTATAGCCATAAAATGGATAAGGTGTCTGTTTCAAGTTGTTTCGTTTCCGCCAGATTAAAATCCGTTTTTGGAGACGATTGGCTAAACTTTAAAAAATCAGTTGTCAGAAAGAATAAGAAAGGAGAAAGTAAAACAAAAACCTATACGATAGATGAAATTTGGCACATTCTATTTTCGTTTGAAGATGAAGATTACTTTGATGAGTTTTTAGTTGACGTACTCGAATTGGAAGAAAATAAAATCAAAGAATTAAAAATGCTTTTCAATAATTTCCCTGTGGGTTATGCTAACTTAAGTTTAAAAGCCATTAATAACATTCTGCCATTTTTACGGTAAGGATTAATTTATTCTGAAGCAGTTATTTTAGCAAAAATCCCAGAGATCCTTGGCAAGAAAGTTTTTGAAACGGAAAAAGAAGTTATTATTAAAGCAATTAAAGATGAGATTGTAGCAAACAGGCATCAAAAGAAAATCATTACGATCTCCAACAATCTTATTTTCAAATACTATGCGTTAGATTACCAAGATAGGTTTGCAGTAGGAAACACATTTTATAAGTTAGTTGGATCTGATGTAAACGATATTGAAACAGCAGCAAAAGAGCATTTTGGAGATAAAACTTGGTTGAAATTAGACGAAGATTATAAGCAACAAATTTTAAATGAAGTAACCGAAAAGTATCAAGAATTCTTTGCTTCTTCAAAAAGAGAGCATTTTAAGCCCCCACACTTGGTCAATCAAATAAAACAGTTTTTGGATGATAATTTTGATGTGGGAGAAAAACTTCTTAATAAAATTTATCACCCATCCCAAATTGATATTTACCCCCAAAAAGAAGGGCAACAATTTCTATTAAGCCCAAAAACGGCTGCTTTCAAAAACCCAATGGCATACAAAACGCTCTATAAATTACGAGATGTTATCAATCATCTAATAGAAATTGGAAAAATTGATGAAGATACACGTATAGTTGTCGAAATCGCACGAGAGGGGAAAAACAGCCTAGAATATAATAATGTGCGTTGGGCAATTGACACCTATCAACGAAAGCGTGAAAGTGAAAATCGAGAATTTGCAATTGCCATTTCTGAAATGATAAAAGACCCTGATTTCACAGGTGTTGCAAATCCTGAAAGTTCAAAAGATACGAATAAATTTAGATTGTGGTCAGAGCAATTAGAAAATTATGAGGAAGTTGTAAAGTCAGTAAACGCTTCAAAAGATGATGTGCAAAAATATAGACTTTGGAAAGAACAAGGCTGTATATGTATGTACACAGGCAAAATAATTAAACTAACAGATTTGTTCAATACTAACAAAGTTGACTTTGAGCATACCATTCCAAGAAGCAAATCTTTCGATAATTCTCTGGCCAATTTAACACTTTGCTATGCAGACTACAACCGAAGCATTAAAAACAACCGAATGCCGACGGAATTGCCAAATTACGAAGTTGAATCACACGGTTATTCTGCCATAAAACCACGACTAGAATCTTGGCATAAGAAAGTAGATGATTTATTTAATCAAATCGATTTTTGGAAGTCAAAATCGAAAAAAGCAATGGATAAAGACGAAAAGGATTACGCCATTCGCCAACGTCATTTACGACAAATGAATTATGATTATTGGAAAAATAAATTAGATAGATTTACCCGAACTGAAGTACCACAGGGTTTTGTAAATAGCCAATTAGTAGATACACAAATTATCACCAAATATGCTTCCCATTATTTAAAAACAGTATTCAATAAGGTAGATGTAATAAAAGGAAGTCAAACTGCCCAATTCAGGAAAATCTATAGCGTTCAGCCTAAGGAGGAAGCCAAAGATAGAGGGAAACACTATCATCATGCTATTGATGCTGCAGTTTTGACTTTAATTCCTTCTGCCAAAAAGCGAGAAGAGGTTTTGAAGCGGGCTTATGAGTTTGAAGAAGAAAACAGAGGAAGACGATACCATGAGAAACCTTTTTCAGGTTTCAATTATTCAATGATTGAAGAAATTCAACAAAACATTCTCATTAACAACCTTGCCGATAGAGACCAAACGTTAACCGCTGGAATAAAAAAAGTAAGAAAACGAGGGAAAATTGTTTGGCTAAAAGATAAAGACGGTCAATTCTTGAGAGATGAAAAAGGAAACAAAATTCCTAAAGTAGCACAAGGCGATTCCATACGAAGTGAGTTACATCAGCAAACATATTATGGGAAGATAAAAATTGCTAGTAAAGATGACAACGGACGCTTATATAGAGATGATGAAGGTAATATCATTTACAACCAAGTTGATGGAAAGGATGAAATAAAAATGGTCATAAGAGTCAATGTTAGTGAAAGTAAATTTAACCCAGACAATATCGTTGATTCTACACTTAAAGAACATATAAAAAATCAAATTAAGATTAAGAAAAAAGCTACTGAATTAGTAGATTTTCAAGGGAATAAAATTAGAAGAGTTAGATGTTGGGTGAAATCTGGAAGAGGTTATATGAATCCACATAACGTAACAGTAGTAAAAGAACAAGTATATAAATCGGCAAAAGACTATAAGAATTTTATTTATGCAGATTCTGGCGATAATTATATGTTTGGTTTGTATGAAAATGATAAAGGAAGAGAGATTGTTTCTATTAATACTTATGAAGCAGCTAGACACATTGAGAAGATAGGCATACCTGACACCAAAAAAGAATTGTTTAGGCAGAAAGCTCCTATTGTTGTAAAGAAAAAAGAAGCAAAATTGATACATATTTTTGAAGTCGGTCAAAAAGTGATTTTTTATAATACATTAGATGAACTGAAAGACATAGAGAATGATATTTCAGAGATTTCTAAAAGACTCTATTTTGTTAAAAGACTACATCAAGCATCTGTTGGGAATATGCTCTTTCAACATCACTTAGAAGCAAGAAGTGATGATGAATTAACAAAAGCTTTTCCCAAAGAAAAATTTAAATCAGCAGGAAAAGATGGGTTTTCAAAATATCAGGAAGACTTTATTGCTCCAAGAATATTGTTTAAACCAATAAAGCCAAACTTTATCATTGAAGGCAAAGACTTTGAAATGAATTTGGATGGTCAAATAAACTTTAAATTTTAACTAAAAAACCTGTCAATTCTATTAGACCTGACAGATTTGTCAAACCACTCTCAAATGATCAAACGCACGCTCTTCTTCGGCAATCCTGCCTACCTCAGTACCAAAAATGAGCAGCTGGTCGTTAGCTTTCCCGATGACCAGCCTGAGAAAACGGTGCCCATTGAAGACATTGGCATGGTGGTGCTGGAACATCCCCAGCTCACCATCACCAATGGCCTGATGGGAAAATTGGTCAATAATAAAGTAGCGATCGTCTCCTGCAACGGCCAGCACCTTCCCGATGGCATCCTCCTCCCTATGCACGGGCATACCGAGCAAACCGAACGGATCCGCCACCAGCTCGATGCCAGCCAACCGCTCAAAAAGAACCTTTGGCAGCAGACCGTCACGGCCAAGATCAAAAACCAAGCGGCACTGCTGGCCGATCGGGAGATACCAGTCCAGCGGCTAAATCACCTGTCCAAGTCAGTCCAGTCCGGTGATACAGGAAACAATGAAGCCCAAGCAGCAGCCTATTATTGGCAGCACATCTTTGATCTCCCGGATTTTAACCGTGAACAGAAAGGCATACCGCCAAACAATCTCCTGAACTATGGCTATGCCATCCTTCGGGCAATCATTGCAAGGGCCTTGGTCAGCAGTGGGCTGATGCCCCAAGTGGGCATCTGGCACCGCAACAAATACAACGCCTATTGCTTGGCAGATGATATCATGGAGCCGTATCGGCCCTTTGTGGATATGGTAGTGAGACATATTGTCGAAACGGAAGATACGTACGAGGAACTGAACATCCACTTGAAGAAGGAATTGCTTTCCATTCCTGCACTGGACGTTCGGATAGATGGGCAGAAGAGCCCATTGATGGTAGCAGCCAGCAGGACGACCAATTCGCTATTTGAGTGTTTTGCCGGCATCAGTAGAAAGATCATTTATCCCGAATATGGATGAACACTTTTATTCCAGACTTAACCAATACAGGAGTTTGTGGGTGCTAGTATTCTTTGACCTGCCCACCGATACCAAAAAAGATCGGAAAATCGCCAGTGGCTTCCGAAAGAAGCTGCTGGACGACGGGTTTTCCATGTTCCAGTTTTCGATCTACATGCGCTTCTGCGCCAGTCGCGAAAATGCAGATGTCCACATTAAACGAATCAAGAAAAACCTGCCGCCCAAGGGCAAGGTCGGCATTATGACGATTACGGATAAGCAATTTGGCATGATGGAAATGTTTTACGGAAACAAAGTGGCCGAAAAAGAAACACCTTCCCAGCAGTTGGAGCTTTTTTAGATTTACGCCAAAATACAGTACATCGAAAAAAGTGACATACAACAACAAACTGTTCTGACAAGTACGTAAGGCACAACAGCATGGAATTCAGTAATAAAGAGGGAAAGAAACCTGCGATTATAATTCTAGCTACCTAAACAAAATTGACCTCCAAAGGTGGCCTTATTTTTCAATCCTAAAAAACCATATAAACAACAGCATACCAGCCACTTGACGTGGGGTATGCTGTGATTACCATTGCAAGGTATAATTCTGAAAGCAATTCACAACCGTGATGAAGCGAAGGAGCATCTTCGTATTGCTGTGATTACCATTGCAAGGTATAATTCTGAAAGCAATTCACAACTGAGTCATCAAATGTGAAGGAGGTAATTCAGCTGTGATTACCATTGCAAGGTATAATTCTGAAAGCAATTCACAACTCTGTAATTGATTTGGTCCTACTCTCTTTGGCTGTGATTACCATTGCAAGGTATAATTCTGAAAGCAATTCACAACCTTATTAGTACTAGGCTGTTCATTGGCATAGCTGTGATTACCATTGCAAGGTATAATTCTGAAAGCAATTCACAACTCATATAGCTTGCTATTCCTAACTTCAGGCGCTGTGATTACCATTGCAAGGTATAATTCTGAAAGCAATTCACAACGAATTTAGCTTTGATAAACGGGAAATGACGGCTGTGATTACCATTGCAAGGTATAATTCTGAAAGCAATTCACAACGGTGTGCAGGAGCATTGGTGAGAGCTTGTGGCTGTGATTACCATTGCAAGGTATAATTCTGAAAGCAATTCACAACCTTGGATTTTCATTTCCTGCTCATCTGTCAGCTGTGATTACCATTGCAAGGTATAATTCTGAAAGCAATTCACAACCGATCACGAAGGAATGGAAAAGCTGACTGAGCTGTGATTACCATTGCAAGGTATAATTCTGAAAGCAATTCACAACCGTCCATTTTATAGACCTTAGGATTGAATAGCTGTGATTACCATTGCAAGGTATAATTCTGAAAGCAATTCACAACCATCGTGATAGAAATACTTGTATTCGGGATGCTGTGATTACCATTGCAAGGTATAATTCTGAAAGCAATTCACAACTAAGCTGTTTGCCATGAGGATGGCAGAGCTGCTGTGATTACCATTGCAAGGTATAATTCTGAAAGCAATTCACAACATGCCCAGAATTGGAGATCAACCCCTTATGGCTGTGATTACCATTGCAAGGTATAATTCTGAAAGCAATTCACAACCATAAGCTGTTGCTTCCTGAATATCGTTCCGCTGTGATTACCATTGCAAGGTATAATTCTGAAAGCAATTCACAACCACTGATCATGGGAGCCGCCGCACTATTGAGCTGTGATTACCATTGCAAGGTATAATTCTGAAAGCAATTCACAACACGGGGGTTTGTCCGAAACTAAAAACATTTGCTGTGATTACCATTGCAAGGTATAATTCTGAAAGCAATTCACAACCCTGGGAAATTGGAGGGTACTTTGTTTGGGGCTGTGATTACCATTGCAAGGTATAATTCTGAAAGCAATTCACAACCAACTTATTAAGCCTGAACCAATGCAAGAAGCTGTGATTACCATTGCAAGGTATAATTCTGAAAGCAATTCACAACTTGTATCGACCTTCCGGTATGCAGCTAATGCTGTGATTACCATTGCAAGGTATAATTCTGAAAGCAATTCACAACTTACTTGGGTAATGGGGTTGCTTACCAGTCGCTGTGATTACCATTGCAAGGTATAATTCTGAAAGCAATTCACAACTAACAGGACGGCAGAAGTAGAGACTGTACCGCTGTGATTACCATTGCAAGGTATAATTATTCGTGAACTTTGGTTTTTTAATGGTTCTCATGAATGCTAACGCATTTCTGAAAGCAATTCACAAAGAACCGTCCCCTGAGCGGAGCCGAAGGGAACGGTGATTATCAGGATAGACCACGGCCAGTGCAAAATGAACGGCCACCATCGCATCAATGGCATTTCCACCTTTCTCCAACACCTCCACTCCCACTCTAGTGGCCTCTGGATGGGCAGACACCACCATGGCCTTGTCACCATGGACGGTTTTGCCTTCCAGGTATTCCTTTTGGCTTATTTTGGCACAACCAGAAATATAGGTGATCGCTAAAAACAAGGCAATCACTCGAATACTAAGTCGCTTTCCAGCCAATGGCCGCATCAATGTCATTTTTATAAAGCGAGATTGGTATTAAATGTTAGTCTTCTGTTAGTATAAAGTCAACCATTGCCCTGCTTACCTCTGCACCACGTCCAAAATATCCGTTTTTTTTTGAATTTCTGGTTTCCGTGGGTAAATTTCTAAAATTTTTCATTCCAATTTGATCATATTATCCGTTTTTTACGAAACAACTACTCCTTCAACAATGAAAACTATTTGTACCCTTCTCTTCTTCCTGTCCCTCTCAATGGCCGTAGCTGCCCAAGAAAAGCCTAAAAAGGGATTTATAAGCGTTGGCATAGGGCCCAGCATCAGCCTTTCCAGTTCCCAATCTTATATTTCTAATGGCCAAAACACTCCTCCTCCTCAATACTTTACCCCAGGAACCTTAGGAGCCAATGTAACCTTATTGGAAGCCGGGTATGTATTCCCCTCCAAAATTGGTATAACGCTCAAATGGTCGGGGACTGCCTTTATAAAAACGAAAGAGACTGAATTGAGCAATGGAAATATCGAAACCTTAAATGCCGAAAAAGGGGTGGGTTCAATTGCCATCGGCCCAATGTACAGCTTTGCACTTACGCCATCGCTTAATTTGGATATAAAAGCCAGAATAGGGCGAATGTACCTTTCAAAAGAAACATCAAAGAGCTATTCTGACGGTTCAAACTCATCCTCCAGTAGTAAAGGAATAGGTCTTGGGGGAGAGTTTGGTGTGGGCATAAGAAAGCACTTCGCCCGTAAATGGTCGTGGATGACTGGCATCGATCTTCAAGGCGCCAGAAATGGAATACAATTAAACACCTCGTTTGGCATAGGTTTCAGGTACTGACTCCTTACCTCACATATCTTCCCACCGCAAAAGCGTCTGTTTTCAGCGTTCCGATTTTGCCGGTCTTGAGGTCGGCCAATATCTTGCCGGTGGCGGGGGCCAGGCTCACACCCATCATGCTGTGTCCCGCTCCAAAGGCCACATTTTCCCAGCCCGGTGCTTTGCCGATATAGGGCAGCCCATCCGGTGAGCAAGGGCGCATGCCTTTCCATATTTTATCTTCAGAAGGAAATACCGCCTGAAATTCCGGGTAATAAGCTTTGATGGATTCAAAAATCCCCTCCACCCGACAAATATTGATCTTATCGACATGATTGGAGATTTCCATGGTTCCCCCAAAACGCACCTTGTCGCCATAGGGGCTTTGAGAAACCCGGGCTTCTGTCAAGATACTTGCCTGCTTCAGCTCTGGCATGTTGGGCAGTTCAAAACTGTATCCCTTTCCCGCCATCATCGGCATCCTGAACCCTAGCATTTTGGCAATCTCACCCGACCAAGCACCTGCACAGACCATCAGGTGATCGCAGTCAATCTTTCCTTCTTGGGTAATGACGGCCTTTACTTTACTTCCTCCCTTTTCGATCCCAGTGATGGTGACATTGCTTTTTAGTGTTACTCCCTGATCTTTCAGGTGATTTTTGAGCAAGCGGTAGAGGTCCTTCGGGGAGAGGTGGGCATCGTCAGGGAAATACACCCCACCCCTGACATCCACTTCTTGGTTGGGCTCCAATGTTCTGATCTCTTCTTTGCTGAGAATGTCGGCATGGAGACCATTTTCACGGGCCAGCTGCGCCAGTGCGGCCTCGTCCTTTTCGCCTTCTTTGGTCTTGTACAGCATCAACAGCCCACGGTCTTGCAATTTTATGGCCTCATTACCATGCGCTGCTACAAAATCCAAGTAAAGTTGCTTGCTGTATAGGCTAATTCCTTTGAGGTAGGGAATCGATTGCTGCACATGCTTGGCATTGGAATGGCGATAAAACTGCAGGCACCAATCGATCAAGCGCCTATCCAATCTCGGCTGGATATAAAAAGGGCTCTTGGACGAAAACATCCAAGAAATCCCCTTCGAAATCATCCCAGGAGATGCCAAGGGCACAATATGGCTGGGCACGATCATTCCTGCATTGCCGGTGGAGCAGTTTTCTTCCATGTCTCCCTGGTCTACGACGATCACCTCTTCACCTTGTTGTTGGAGAAAATATGCCGTAAAGAGCCCTACCACGCCCCCTCCTATTACCACGGTTGGTTTCATATTGTTTTGTTGTCGAATTGTTTTAGTGTTGAACTGTTATCCTGTGGATAGCTATAAGGCTAATCCATCTTTGCGCTTGGTGCTGAATACTTGATAACCTGAGCTCGACTTATTTTTAGTATAAAAAGCGTCATTGCGAACCCTTTTAAGGAGGATGTGGGTTGGAAAAGGGTGTGGCAATCCCGAAATAATGAGACTGCCACGGCTTCCACCCGCTCAGACCTCCCTCTAAGCCTCGCAGTGACGGTTTCATAATCGAACTGAGGTTGATACGTTGTACCTTGTGCTTACCTTTGTCTTTGACCGACCATCTCCCCCTCCCTATATCACCTGAAATCCGTGCACATACGGATCGTCATCGTCCAAGAAAATGGTATTGTACCCCGTAATCTTGGCCCAACCTTCGATGCTTGGTATGATGGCATTAAAGTCCCCCACTTTAGTTTCGCCGATGATTTCGCCCGTAAACCGGGAGCCGATATAGCTTTCATTGACAAAAGGCTCATGTGCTTTCAGTTTTCCGCGGGAGTATAGCTGCGCCATCCGTGCGGAAGTTCCCGTGCCACATGGTGAACGGTCAATGGCCTTGTCCCCATAAAACACCGCATTGCGACCATGAGAGTCCTCATCCAAGGTCCTTCCGATCCACTGGATATGACTTAGGCCATTGATACGGGGATTTTCGGGATGGACAAATTCATACGCTTCATTAATGGACTTGCGTAATTGGCGGCTCATGGTGATCAGCTGCTCAGCCGTAAAATCCTGTAATCCACCGAAATTTTCCTGTGGCTCAATAATCGCATAGAAGTTCCCTCCATACGAAACATCAAAGGTAAGCTCTCCCAAGTGTCCGCTATTAATCGTCAAGTCCTTCGCAATCACAAAACTCGGTACATTGGTCAACTTTACGGAAGTTACCTTTTCCCCTTCCTGGATATAGCTCACAAGCACCAGCCCAGCGGGAGTTTCTATCCTGAGCCTCCCAGGGACTTTTGGGGTGATCAAGCCTTCTTCGATGGCCACTGTCACCGTCCCGATGGTGCCGTGTCCGCACATGGGAAGGCATCCACTGGTCTCTATGTACAATACCGCCACATCATTTTCAGGATCATGAGGAGGATAAAGCATGGATCCGGACATCATATCATGACCGCGAGGCTCAAACATCAAGCCTCTCCTGATCCAATCATAATGCTTGATGAAAAATTGTCTTTTCTCAAACATATTCTCCCCTTCCAAAAAGGGCAGACCACCCGTGACCACCCTCACCGGGTTGCCGCATGTATGGGCATCAATACAACTAAAGGTCTTTTTCATTTATTATTTTACCACCACTATTTAGGGTAATTCATGCGATTGACTAATTTAAAGCCCTAAGGATTACAAATCCTGACCAACGTATGCATTTCAATACTTTGTTTTCCCTATTGAAAACCTTTCTTCCTGTATTTGAGTCGGAGACTCAACGGCTATCAGTGCAGGGGCAGAGCCCCTGCACAACGTTTATGGCCCTCTTCTCCACCCTCTAAAAGACTGATCAGAAAGTCCCCTCTAGGGGATTTAGGGCATCTTTTTTACGAATCCCCTTCAAAACCAACATCTCTGCTCAACCCCCAATAATGCTATCCCCACCAACTTCGTACTTTGTACCTCGTACTTCATACCTTATACCTACCCCCCTGCACAACGTTTATGGCCCTCTTCTCCGCCTTCTAAAAGACTAATCAGAAAGTCCCCTTTAGGGGATTTAGGGGCATCTTTTTTACGAATCCCCTTCAAAACCAACATCTCTGCTCAACCCCCAATAATGCTATCCCCACCAACTTCGTACTTTGTACCTCGTACTTCATACCTTATACCTCGTACCTTATACTAAACACCCCATCCACGGTCCTGACAATCCCCAAAGGGTTGGCTTCTTTAAGAACCTCAGGCAACAGGCTGTCTGGGCAGTTTTGGAAAGCAAATGGCCGGGCAAATCGCTTGATCGCATATACACCTACCGATGTGCTACGGCTGTCTGTTGTGGCGGGATATGGCCCACCGTGCTGCATGGCATGGCCTACTTCCACACCTGTCGGCACTCCTCCAAACAGCAGTCGTCCGCATTTTTCCTGGAGGGCACTGATCAAGGCTCCTTGACTGGACAATTCTTCATCACTGGCCCATAGTGTAATGGTCAGCTGCCCTTGCAGGGACCTTGCTGCTTGGAGCAATGCTTCTTTGCTATCATACGCAACGACAATCCCAAATGGTCCAAAAACCTCTTCCTGCAACGCTTCCTCCCTGATCCAAGTATCCAGATCAGTAAGGGCAAGGGCGGGATGGCCTGTTTCTTTTCCTGCGGCCTTTTGGATCCAGTGGAGCCCGCCAGCATTCGCCAACTTATCTAGGCTTTCATTGTAGGCAGTCTGGATCCCCTCGTGCAACATTTCCTGACCAGCTGTATCCGCCAAGGCTTTTCCTACATGCTGGGCAAAGGACTCAGCGATTGACGAAGGCACAAAAATCACTCCCGGATTGGTACAAAATTGTCCTGCCCCTAGTGTCAGTGACTGTGCATATTGCCCTGCGACTTTCGCTTGCTGCTCCAATGCCTTCTCAAAGGCAATAATCGGATTGATGCTGCCCATTTCGGCATACACAGGAATAGGCGTTGAGCGGTCATTGGCCAGGTCAAAAAGCGCCTTGCCCCCTTTAAATGACCCTGTAAACCCAACTGCCTTAACAGCCGGATGCTGTACCAATGCCTGTCCTTCGGCAATGCCTCCTTCAATGTGCTGGAATACTCCCTCCGGAAACCCCGCCTCAGTAATGGCTTTTTGGATAGCTTCAAATACCATCAAGGAAGTCTTTGGATGCCCTGGGTGTCCTTTGTACACTACCGTACAGCCAGCCGCAAGGGCAGAAATACTATCTCCCCCAGCCGTGGAAAATGCCAATGGAAAATTGCTGGCTCCAAAAACGGCCACCGGTCCCAGTGGCACCAACATCCTTCTCAGGTCAGGTTTCGGGACGGGCGCTCTATCTGGATCAGCATGGTCGATGGTGGCTTCCAGCCAGGTTCCTTCTTCAACGTATGTTGCAAATAGCCTGATCTGCCCCGTGGTCCTGCCCAGTTCTCCTGTTATCCTTCCTTCGGGTAAGTTAGACTCCGCACAGGCCGTAGGGATCAATGTTTCCTTGACAGCTTCCAGTTGCTCGGCAATCACCCTAAGAAAGCTGGCCCTATCGGCCAATGAGGTGGTCTTATACTGTTCAAAAGCTGCTTCAGATTGGTTTAATACCTTATCTAGTTGCATTATATACTTGTTTTGATTTCGGTTAATGCCGGTCTGTTTTCCAAACCGGTCTGAATGAGTTTTTCGACGCGGTCCCTTTCTTCCCCTACCAATGTCAGCCTTGGAGCCCGCACATGTTCTGTGCCAATGCCGGCCATCTGCTCTGCCAACTTGATATATTGCACCAGTTTAGGATGGATATCCAGCTCCAGCAATGGCAAAAACCACTGATAAATAGGCAATGCTTCATCAATCCTACGCTCCTTGCACAGGTCAAAGAGAACTACGGTTTCCTTTGGAAAGGCACAGACCAACCCAGCTACCAACCCATCAGCCCCCATCAAGACACTTTCCATGGTAAGGGTGTCCACGCCACAGAGAATTTTATAACGATCGCCAAACCGCGTTTTCATCCGGGTCACATTGGACACATCGCGGGTAGATTCCTTTACCGCTTGGATATTTTCGCATTCCATTAGCTCGTCAAACATCTCCAAGGTGACATAGGTCTTGTAGTCCACCGGATTGTTATAGATCATAATAGGAAGGTCAGTGGACTTTGCCACTGTCTTGAAATAAGCTACAGTTTCCCTGTGATCAGATGGGTACCGCATTGGAGGAAGTAGCATCAAGGCATCTAGCCCCATTTCTTCCGCCTTTTTGGCCCAATAGATGGCTTTTGCAGTGGATCCTTCGGCAATGTTCAGCACTACGGGAACCCTTCCTGCAATTTTCTCTTTGGTCTTTTTGGTCAGTTCTATTTTTTCTTCGTCTTCCAGCACACTGGATTCTCCCAATGTACCTCCCAAGATCACACCGCTGACACCTGCGTCTATTTGGGCTTCCAAATTAAGGAAGAAAGTATCATAATCAATGCTGCCGTCACCATGGAATTTTGTGGTAACCGCAGGAAAAACTCCGTTCCAATTCATACGTTCTAAATTTATCGTTCAAAACAAAGGTAGCATTTGACCATATGTGATTATTGCACCAAATTAGTGATTACTGATACAATATTGTCAGACCGGAATTTTGAAACAGGGCAAATGCATTTCGTGTTTTGAAGGAAAACAATTTTCGCATAAGTCAGGTATCATCCGTGCTGGCTAGGGGGATTACAAATCCCCATTATTCCGGTTCGAGATTACAAATCCCGAACAGCTAAGTTGATGGATTTGTGGTAGATGGTGTACTGATGGCAGCTTAAACTGACGGCTATGGGCGGCCAGACAGGTTTGACGAAATGCTGCCCAAAAAGAATGCTTGCAGCTAAAGAAGATTCACTTGGCTAAAGCCAGGTAAACCTAGCTTTTAGATAGGAGGAGTTTGCCTGCATAAGGGCAAATCAAAAAAGGATAAAAGTAACATAAACCCGGGTTCAATGCCGTTTAGTTAAGGGGATTTCCTTCTTTTCATATACCTAAAAGTCCTTTTTTTGATTGATTTTGGCGGGGGAAACCTGATCATTTTGGTGGATTTTATCCTTTTCCTTTTTTCCATTGATGAAAAAAGAAAGAAAAAAATCTAGGCCGGTGGTATGCCTTTTAAAATGGGACATAGATTTCCCATGCGACGGAGATCCGTCACCCATTTTAATTTCCACCCGATGGCTACGACCTAAAAATGAGTGGGTCTCGCTGTTCCACGACGCGAGCCAACTCCCTTTCTTAACGGCCTCCACCTTCGGCTGGAAAACAGGCATACCAAGGGCCGTCATATGGAAACAACACCTTTTGGGACTTATTAACTGAATCCGCCTTGCAGGTATTGGGCGTTAAGAAATTAAAAAGCGGGTGGGCAAAAAGGCAGGCTTGTTTGACGAAATGCTAGTCAAAAAGAATGTTGGCAGCTAAAGAAGGTACCTGGCTTTAGATAGGACTGCTTGGCTTTAGACAGGAGGAGTTTGCCTGCATGAGGGAAGGTTTTAATTTTAGGCCAATAGATGCACAGCGGCGGGGTTTTTTGGTTACTTTTTTGACCTGAAGCAAAAAAGTAACAAAGGTAAAGGGATGAAAACCACCTAGGAATTTAGCTAGAAAAATAACTGCCCAAGGAAAAAATATAGAACCCATATTTTCCAGATACACACTAACTAAACGGCATTGATCCCGGATTATGCGTTAGGAATCGTAGTGAGAGCTGAAATTGCAAGAAAATCAGTTAGTTTGGAGGCATTAGCGTAGCACCGCTACGGTTATGCCCAAAACTAAAGTGAAACGGCTGATTTTGAAGCAGTTTAAGGTCGCAACAGATAGGCTAATGCATATTCCGGGATAAACTGATAACTTCGGCTTTACGCTTCCATATATCACGACAGTTCATGTCACTTTCTTCTCTCTCCCCTAATTTTTTATTTACTTTGTCCTATGCAACATCCGCTTTCCTTATTAGAGCTCAATCACCAAATCCAACAAGCCCTGGACACACAGCTGAATCCCAGCTACTGGGTCATTGCGGAAATTGGTGAGCTGCGGGATTCACCCCGTGGGCATGCCTATCTGGAATTGGTAGAAAAAACCGATCGGCAGGTACTTGCCAAAATCCGGGCAAACATCTGGTCATACACCTACAGAGGCATTTCCAGTAGGTTTTCTTCCATCACGGGCCAGACACTCAAAGCAGGTATGAAAGTCCTGGCACAGGTAAGTGTTCAATTTCACGAAGTCTATGGACTGAGTCTAAACATCAAGGACATCGACCCTAACTTCACCTTGGGAGAGAAAGCCCGAAAACGGCAGGAAACCATCGATATGCTCACCAAGGAAGGGCTCATCAACCTCAACAAGCAGTTCATATTGCCCCAAGTTCCGCAAAGGATCGCTGTCATCAGCTCAGCGAATGCTGCTGGTTTTGGGGATTTCATCAATCAGGTCGACCATAACCGTGAAGGTTTTAAGGTCCACTGGAAACTCTACCAGGCCACTATGCAGGGAGACCAAGCGGCAGCCAGCATGATCTTGGCCGTCGAGCAAGTCGAAATGGCCCATCAAATCGAGCCGTTTGACCTCTTGGTCATCATCCGTGGTGGTGGGGCGCAATTAGACCTGGATTGTTTTGACGATTATGCATTAGCGAGGACCATTGCCAATACGACCTTGCCTGTGGTCACGGGCATCGGCCACGAAAGGGATGAATCCATCGCTGACATGGTGGCCCATACCAAAATGAAAACCCCAACTGCTGTAGCAGAATTTATCCTAGGCGGCTTCAGGGAATTTGAGGACCTACTGGAAAAGCATTTTAAGCAGCTGGAAAGAAATGCTGCCTTTCACCTGCAAAAGGAAGATCGAAAAATGACACAGTATGGTCATTTGCTGAAAAGCCTCTTCCTAAATCAGAAAAACCGGGAGCAGGAAAGAACCAACCTCCTCCAATACCGCATCAATTCCCTTACTGACCAGACGATAAAGCTACGTAGCCATCAGCTGGAGAATTTGGAGGGAATGTTCAAGAAAGGAGTCCAAGGACTTCTACAACAGCAAAAAAGCAAAATGGAAAACCTGGAAAAAGACCTTCTCAGGCTTGATCCAGCTACTTTCTTCAACAAAGGATATACCCGATCGGAAATCAATGGAGTCCCCATCAGTATAGCCAATCCGAAAAACGGCGACACCATGATGACCTACGGGGCAAAAAAAACCATCCAGAGCACCATCAATTCAATAAACAACCATGAGTGAAAAGAAAAATTTCAGTTACGATAAGGCAGTGGCCAGAATAGAGGAAATCGTCGGTCTTTTGGAACAAGACGATAAAAGCATCGATGAACTTTCCGCATTGGTAAAAGAAGCCAGTACGCTGGTAAAAGACTGCAAGTCCAAACTCAGAATGACCGAAGAGGATATTCTAAAAGCCTTCGGTGAGGAAGAAAATTAATATACTATTGGGTACCTTTAACCCGGATTATGCGTTAGGAATCGTAGTGAGAGCTGAAATTGCAAGAAAATCAGTTAGTTTGGAGGCATTAGCGTAGCACCGCTACGGTTATGCCGAAAACTAAAGTGAAACGGCTGATTTTGAAGCAGTTTCAGGTCGCAACAGATAGGCTAATGCATATTCCGGGTTCAATGCCGTTTAGTTAAGGGGATTTCCTTCTTTTCATATACCTAAAAGTCCTTTTTTTGATTGACTTTGGCTGGGGAAACCTGATCATCTTGGTGGAATTTATCCTTTTCCTTTTTTCCCCCGAAAGCCTTCGGGGCAGGCTATTGATGAAAAAAGAAAGAAAAAAATCTAGGCCGGTGGTCTGCCCTTTAAAATGGAACATGGATTTACCCTGCGACCGAGATCCGTCACCCATTTTAATTTCCACCCGATGGCTACGACCTAAAAGTGAGTGGGTCTCGCTGTTCCACGACGCAAGCCAACTCACTTTCTTAACGGCCTCCACCATCGGCTGGAAAACAGGCATACCAAGGGCCGTAATAAGGAAGCCATACCTTTTTGGGACTTATTAACTGAATCCGCCTTGCAGGTATTGGGCGTTAAGAAATTAAAAAGCGGGTGGGCAAAAAGGCAGGCTTGTTTGACGAAATGCTGCCCAAAAAGAATGTTGGCAGCTCAAGAAGGTTTACCTGGCTTTAGATAGGCCTGCTTGGCTTTAGACAGGAGGAGTTTGCCTGCATGAGGGAAGGTTTTAATTTTAGGCCAATAGATGCACAGCGGCGGGGTTTTTTGGTTACTTTTTTGACCTGAAGCAAAAAAGTGACAAAGGTAAAGAGATGAAAACCATCTTGGAATTTAGCAGAAAAATAACTGCCCAAGGAAAAATTATAGAACCCATATTATCCAGATACACACTAACTAAACGGCATTGATTCCGGGTTTAATTATATCACCTTCATCCATTCTTACCTTACCACCTTTACCCTTTCTTCTCCAAGTATTCTTCCCTGGCTTCAGGGGTAAGAATTCCTTCAAAAATAATGGAAATCGCCTGATCATAGATTTTGGCAGGGTTGGTCTTGAGTCCATCGACCATCTCCTTTGGAAATTGGCCCAGAAATTTTGGGTCTATCAAATTCTGAATGGCGGACGCATAAAGGAGTACCACCATGCTTTTGTCCACATGGGAAGCCACTAGCCCTTGGTCAATTCCCGTTTGGACCAGTCGCTGAAAACGCAAATACGCTGAAGTCCGAATGTAATCCTCTAGTGAAGCCCACACTTCTGGAACTTGCTCTCTCATATCGGCCAGCAATTCCGGATTGATGGGAGCCAGGTCTTTGGCGATGGCTGACAGCATTGACCTTAACTTCATTAAAAAACTGAGTTCATCGTTTTCCAAAATAGTCTCCACCTTAAGGCTAAGCCTGTTTTTCAGCAGGTTAAAAGAGGCTTCCAACAGCTCTTGTTTACCGGGAAAATACTGGTAAACGGTCTTCTTGCTCATCCCCAACTTTTTGGAGATGTCATCCATGGTGGTATGCTTAAACCCATTCCTGAAAAACATCTCATTGGCCGCTTCCAGGATTTTAACCTCTATTTCCTCTTTTCTTTTCGCTCTCATGTTACTAGTTATGCTGCCCCAAAGATAGTCATTGCGGCCTAAATAGCCAGCGAAGGCAAATTATACAAGGACGTTTCCCCTTAAATTGCCTGAAAAAACGTAGATTTGAACCTTAGACGCAATCAGAATTTGAAGCAGCTACATGAGCACTATTTCTAAACCGGAAGCCCAGAAAAGAATCGCTGAGTTAACAGCCACGATCAACCATCATAACCAACTGTACTACCAAGAAGACCACAGCGAGATCAGTGACTTTGAATTTGACCAATTACTGGAAGAACTCATTAAGCTGGAAGAACAATTCCCTGACCTTCGGGACAAAAACAGCCCGACACAACATGTAGGCGGCACGATTACCAAGGAATTTGAAACGGTCCAGCATGAAACCCGGATGCTCTCACTAGGAAATACCTACAGCAAGGAAGAGCTGATTGCTTTTGATGAAAGGGTGGCCAAAGGACTCGGTCACCGTGAATACAGTTATTTTTGCGAACTGAAATTCGACGGTGTGGCCATCAGCCTAGTCTATGAAAACGGAGAGCTGATACGCGCGGTAACAAGAGGTGACGGCTACAAGGGAGATGACGTCACTGCCAATGTAAAAACCATCAAAAACATTCCGCTATATCTCGCAGGAAATAACATCCCCGACAAGTTTGAGGTGAGAGGAGAGATCTTTTTGCCTGTAAAGGAGTTTGAAAAAATCAATGCAGAGAAGGATGCAAAAGGAGAGGCACTATTGGCCAATCCAAGAAATACGGCTTCAGGCACCCTCAAAATGCAGGACAGCGGCATTGTGGCCAAACGCAGGCTCAACTGCTATTTCTATCAATTGCTCGGCGATGAAATCGGCGTCGATCAGCATGATCATGCCATCCAGTTGCTCGAAAAATGGGGGTTCAACATTTCCCCTACTTATAAGAATTGTACCGATATCAACTCGGTAGTTGAATACATTGAATCTTGGAGGGAAGAAAGACACACACTCCCGCTAGACACCGATGGCGTAGTCCTCAAAGTCAACGACTATGGGCAGCGCGAAGAATTGGGCTTCACTGCCAAAATCCCCCGCTGGGCCATCGCTTATAAGTACAAGGCCGAAAGCGCAGAAAGCGAACTCATGTCGGTCACTTATCAAGTAGGGCGAACTGGGGCGATCACCCCTGTGGCCAACCTCTCCCCTGTCCTACTGGCCGGTACTACCGTAAAAAGGGCATCACTTCATAATGCCAACGAAATCAAACGACTTGACCTTCATAATGGGGATGTGGTCTTTGTGGAAAAAGGCGGGGAAATCATTCCAAAAATCACTGCCGTCGCAGTAGAAAAAAGGAAATCAGACGCCAAACCGATCACCTATATCACCCACTGCCCGGAGTGTGGTACTGAACTGGAAAGAAAAGAAGGTGAAGCCAAGCATTTTTGCCCCAATACTAGTTCCTGTCCCCCACAAGTACTAGGAAGGATAGAGCATTTTGTCCACAAGCGCGCAATGGATATTGACAGTATGGGAACAGAACGCATCAGGGCGCTGATCAACCAAGGATACGTGGAGCATCCAGCGGATCTTTATGAACTGGAAGGTGAAAAAGACCACTTGCTAGGCTTGGAAATCAACGCTGACCAATATGAAAAAAGCAGCGACGGCTATTTATTTGTAAGTCTCAAAAAGGCCCTTTTTGCGATAACTGAGGGCATTTCCCTCTCTGCCATCGACCAATACCTAGCTAAAACAGAAACACTCGAGCAGCACCAAAAACTACAGCAGTTTGCCGCATTCATTGAGGAACAAAACAAGAAAGTGGCACTTAATACTGCCTCGGTTCACAAATTACTTGAAATCATCCAACGCCTTCCACATGACCAGATTGAGGATTTCTTGCCAGTATCTGCAGTATTGTCCATGTTTGTGGGCAATCAAGTTTCTTTAGAAGAACTGCACCAAATAAGCCAAAAGAAAAACACGGTACATGATATTGTTTTGGCTTTTGATTTTGGGCTGGTCCGGGAGCAAGAAGACAAAATCAAAAGGCTTAAGGGAAACACTTTTCAAGAAGGCGTCATCTCCAATATGCTATCCGGTATCGAGGCGAGTAAAGAACAACCATTCGAGAAGGTGCTTTTTGCCTTGGGAATAAGAAATATCGGAGAAAACACAGCGCAACTACTGGCCAGGCACTTTAAGAACATCCACAACCTGCAACAAGCTGACACAGAACAATTATTGGAAATAAACGGTGTAGGGGAAACCTTGGTGCACAGTATTCGTGAGTTTTTTGACCAGAAAGAAAACCAGGCCAACATCCAAAGACTGAAAGACCATGGACTTCATTTTGAAATAAAAGAAGATGACCTTCCTACCGTAAAAGGCAATGCCCTAGAAGGGCTTAAAGTCCTAGCATCTGGTAAGTTTGAGCACTTCAAAAGAGATGAGGTCATTGAAGCCATTGCTGCCCAAGGAGGGACTTATTTGAAATCCGTTTCCAAAAACCTGGACCTGATCATAGAAGGAGCCGATATGGGGCCAAGTAAAAAAGAAAAAGCCGAAAAACTCGGTATTAAAATGATATCTGAAAATGAATTCTTAAGCATGATAACAGACTAGCTTATCACCAAGCCATCAGGTATGAAATGGATCAAAAAATTAGTTGTTGAACTAAGAATCAAGAAAAACAAGGGGCGAAATGTCGAGAAAAGCCAAAAATCGATTGAGGATATAAAATCAATTCATATTTTAGCGGATTCGTATGAGAATTTGGTAAGCGCAACAGCTGCGGTAGCCAAGCACTGGTCTTCCGGTGTCGTGATCGAGGGGAGGTACTACGACGAAGAACGAGTTGATGAGCAGAGTTTTTCCCCAAAGAATTTCAACTTAATTGGAATTCCTGACCACGACCTACAGCATTTCATGGACCAAAAGGCAGATATTATGCTATTTACATGCAGTCCGACAAATGCATTCATGTACTTAGTGGCACAAAATAAGTCTGCTGATTACAAAATCGGCTTTCACCATGACCTTAACGACCAATTGTTGGACATCATGTTGGCAAAGGAAGACAGCAGTTTATCATCAAACATTGAAAATTTACTGAAATACCTAAAGAAGATAATTTAAAATGGAACAATTTATTGGGACAGGAGTAGCATTGGTTACACCGTTAGATGAAGAAGGGAACATTGATTTTAATGGGCTGGACAAGGTAATTGAGCATGTGATCCAAGGAGGGGCTGATTACTTGGTAGTAATGGGTACTACCGGTGAAGCATCCACTATGTCCCGAAAGGAGAAGCATGACATCTTAGCAGCGTCCGTTAAAACCAATAACGGAAGGCTACCCATCGTCTATGGTATCGGAGCCAACAACACCCAAGCTGCCATCGATGAGATCAATGACACGGATCTTTCCGGTGTTTCAGCGTTGCTTTCTGTTAGTCCATATTATAACAAACCTACTCAGGAAGGTATCTATCAGCATTATATCGCGGTAGCTGATGCGAGCCCCGTCCCTATCATCCTGTACAATGTACCAGGAAGGACCATGTCCAATATAACTGCCGAAACTACCCTACGCCTATCCGATCATGCTAAAATCATAGGTGCAAAAGAAGCTAGCGGTGACATGGTACAATGCATGGAAATCGTTCGAAAAAAACCGTCCGACTTTTTATTGATATCCGGTGATGATATGTTGACCACCTCCTTGAAAGCGATAGGTGGTCAAGGGGCTATTTCCGTTTTGGCAAATGCCTACCCTGATATCTTCAAGACCATTTGCCATGGTACTCAGGAGGAATCATTAGCCGCTACTTTCCGGCTTTTGGATATCAACTCTTGGATGTATGCTGAAAGTAACCCGGTCGGCGTCAAAAACCTCCTCAAGCATATGGGCGTATGTGGTGACCAAGTGAGATTGCCACTGCTAAGGGCCACAGAAGGACTGGACCAAAAAATCAAGCAGCTCGCAGAAGGAGTTTAATTCGGGTTTAACCTACCTGAAAAAACCATATTGATTATAAAATAAAAAAGGATGCCAACTGAATTGGCATCCTTTTTTAATGCAAGAAAATATATTACTCTTTATTCTTGATTTCCTGAACTTCTTTACGAATATCTTGGGAGATATTCTTAAGGTCTTGCATGCCTTTTCTGACTCTCGTTCCGGCAGCTTGATTTCCTTTATCATAGAACTTTTCAAAGTCTGCCTCCATAGAGGTAACAAGATCTTTAATTTCACTAAATCTGCTCATAGTAAAAGTAAGTTTTTTGGTTGATGATAAGTTTTATTTACTCTTTCAATATAGTCAAAATGTTAATAAAACAACAGACAAGGCTTTTTTTTTGGTTTTATTCACCAAAAGAAGTAGCCAGTTCGGTAGTTTTATAATAGCCACTGGTCAATTTGTCCTTAATGGCTTCGAAAGCAGTAATTGTTTCACTTACATCCTCCAATGTATGCGATGCAGTAGGGATCAATCGCAAGATGATCATGCCCTTAGGCACCACAGGGTAAATCACTACAGAGCAGAATATATTGTAGTTTTCTCTTAGGTCCTTGCTGAGCGTGGCAGCCTCACCTACTGTACCGTTCAGCACCACTGGCGTAACAGGCGTCGCTGTCGTACCGATACTGAATCCTTTTTCCTTAAGGCCGTTCTGGAGTGCATTGACGACTTTCCAGAGTTTCTCTTTATGCTCAGGATTTTCACGGATCATTTCAAGTCGCTTGAGTGCTCCTTCTACGAAAATCATCGGAAGTGCCTTGGCAAAAATCTGAGAACGCATATTGTATTTTAGGTAATGCACGACATTGGCATCCCCAGCTACAAATGCTCCAATCCCTGCCATTGACTTGGCAAAGGTAGAGAAATAAAGATCCACCTGATCTTGTACTCCTTGGGCTTCTCCAGCACCAGCGCCAGTTGGCCCCATGGTCCCAAAACCGTGTGCATCATCCACTACCAGCCTGAATTGGTACTTATCTTTCAGCTTTACGATGCCTTTGAGGTCCCCCATGTTACCGGTCATCCCGAATACACCTTCGGTGACCACCAAGATCCCTCCTCCAGTTTCATTGGTAAGTTTTTCTGCCCGTACCAATTGCTTTTCGAAACTCTCCATGTCATTATGTGGATACACAAAGCGTTTGCCCATGTGCATTCTCAGACCATCTATGATCGATGCATGACATTCACTATCGTATACGATCACATCTTTACGATCCACTAGTGAATCGATCACAGACATGATTCCTTGGTAGCCATAATTCAGCAAATAAGCCTTTTCTTTCCCCACAAAAGTCGCCAATTCATTTTCCAACTGCTCGTGCGTATCGGTATTGCCGGACATCATCCTTGCTCCCATTGGGTAGGCAGCTCCCCATTTACTGGCAGCCACTTCATCAGCTTTTCTGATTTCGGGGTGATTTGCCAAACCTAAGTAGTTGTTCAAACTCCAGGTCAAGACTTCCTTCCCTTTAAATTTCATTCTAGGTGCTATCTCTCCTTCCAATTTAGGAAACATGAAATATCCCTCTGACAAATCAGAATGTTTGCCAAGTGGGCCTAGATTCGTGTGTAGTTTTTCAAATATATCCAAAACTTATAACGTTTAGAGTACTTAATCTTTACTTCTTATAGCGTCCGTTAAAACCCCCAAAAATAGCACTTTTTACAGTCTTGTGCAAAAAAAGCCCTGTTTTTAAGTTATTTGCCCATTAATTACTATCTTTCATCTATACTGTTTTTAATCTTCACGAAGCCCAAACCGACCATGAGAGAAATAAATAAAATCTTGGTAGCCAATCGAGGAGAAATAGCCCTGAGGGTCATGAGGACCATCCGTGAAATGGGAATGAAATGCGTAGCTGTCTATAGCGAACCCGACAAAAACGCCCCACACGTGAAGTATGCTGATGAAGCCTACTGCTTAGGGCCTGGCCCATCCAACAAGTCATACCTCCTCGGTGAACGTATAATAGAAGGTTGTCTTCAACTTAACGTCGATGCCATTCATCCCGGCTACGGTTTCCTGTCAGAAAATGCTACTTTTGCCCGACAAGTAGCCGATGCTAATCTCATATTCATCGGGCCGTCGCCCCACTCCATCAGCATTATGGGAGATAAATTGGCTGCAAAAAATGCGGTATCAACATACAAAATCCCCATGGTCCCCGGCACTGATCAGGCGATCTTGGACATTAAGGAGGCAAAGGAAAAAGCCGCAAGCATTGGCTATCCCATTCTTATCAAAGCCAGTGCTGGTGGTGGTGGTAAGGGGATGCGGATAGTCAAAGGAGAAGAAGAATTCGAAGAGCAAATGAAAAGGGCCGTCAGTGAAGCAAAATCAGCTTTTGGGAATGGAGCGGTCTTTATCGAAAAATACATTACTTCTCCAAAACACATCGAAATTCAAGTTCTAGCTGATCAACACGGCAACTATGTCCATCTTTTTGAGCGGGAATGCTCGGTACAGCGAAGACACCAGAAAGTAATTGAAGAAGCTCCATCTTCAGTGGTCTCTCCTTCCATGAGGGAAGCGATGGGAACAGCGGCCATTGATGTCGCAAAAGCATGCAATTATTGTGGAGCAGGTACAGTAGAATTTATTGTAGATGAAAAACTGAACTTCTATTTCCTGGAAATGAACACCCGACTTCAGGTAGAGCATCCAGTAACTGAAATGATCACCGGCAAAGACCTGGTCAGAGAGCAAATACTGATTGCAGAAGGCCAGCCTCTAGGCTTCGAACAGCAAGACCTTCACATTCGCGGACACGCAATAGAAACGAGGGTCTATGCGGAAGATCCTTCCAACAATTTCTTGCCGGATATAGGAACGCTATCCACCTATCAACTTCCCCAGGGGCCTGGCATAAGGGTCGATGACGGCTTTCAAGAAGGTATGGAAATCCCCATTTATTATGACCCGATGATTGCCAAACTGGTCACGTATGATGAAGACCGACATAAGGCTATTCAAAAAATGATCAGGGCCATTGATGGTTTCCGAATAACGGGTATATCGACCACCTTGCCATTTGCCCGTTTCGTGATGCTACATCCTGCCTTCCAATCTGGGAAATTTGACACTAATTTTGTCGAAAATCACTTTACCCCTGATCAATTGAAACAAGAATTCTCAGAAGATGAATTAGAGATCCTTGCTACCATCGGTGCATCGTTAATTCCTGCCGCCCAGCAAAACCCGTCATCTATGCACAACACATCTCCAAATACAACCTCAAAATGGACGAATAGAAGAAGGAATGGCTAAAATCATTCCCTTTTCAGCTTGGCGATATACTCAAAAACTGCAACCAAAAATGGCTTCGTTGACGGTATCGCTCCCT
The DNA here is from genome assembly GCF_003260975.1 of Echinicola strongylocentroti. Taxonomy (NCBI): domain Bacteria; kingdom Pseudomonadati; phylum Bacteroidota; class Cytophagia; order Cytophagales; family Cyclobacteriaceae; genus Echinicola; species Echinicola strongylocentroti. Next base: position 895,357 of record NZ_CP030041.1, read on the forward strand.
GATGCTCCATCAGCTTCTCAATTAGACTTACTCTATAGCAATCCCCTAAACAGCATCCATGTTTCACTACCAGCTTCCCAAAAAACGACACTGGAAACCTCTACCTTGCTGGAAGAATGGAAAGCCAAGAAACTACTTGAGCAAGACCCATCACCAGGAATATACATCAACTATCACTATTTCAAACTGCCGGGAAGTACTGAGCTACACTGTAGAAAAGGGTTTATAGCCTTAATCAAAGCTTATGACTGGGAAGACAACGTAATATTAAGGCATGAAGACACCCATAATGAAGCAGTAATTGACCAAACACAGCTATTGGAGAAATTACAGTTACAAGCCCATCCCACCCATGGACTTTACGAGGATAATGATGATCACCTTGTCCCTATGATGGACACCGCCATCGGTCAACCCATTAGTGATTTTGTAGACAACCATGGTGTAAGACACGTGTTGGGACTGATCACTGCTCCACAGGAAATCAATCAATTTATAAACCATTTAGCAGGACAAAAAATCATCCTAGCAGATGGCCACCATAGATTTCAAGCTTCCATAGCTTATAAAAATAAATGCATCAAACTTAACCCTGTTCACACAGGAAATGAAGGCTACAATTACCATATGATGTATTTTTCTTATGCCCATTCCCGTCATTTAAAACTTCTACCCACACATAGACTGATCAAAGGCACCTCCATCCCCTTACCTTGGAAAAAAATTAAGTCATGGTTTGTTCTGGAAAAGACAATAGAAACAAATGCTGTACCCCATGAACCGATCCAAAAACCCTGGACATATTGTTTGGTTATCAAAAACAAGGCGTATATTATTTCATTACGCCCAGAGAAATTCAGCAATTTTGATGTTGACCTCCCCACAAATATAAAGCATTTGGATATATCCATTTTGCACTATTTCTTTGTTGAACAGATTTTGGATATTCCATTTGATAAACAAGGGTTTTCAGATAAATTGATCTATGAAAAGGACTTATCGACATGCCTAGAGATGGTAAAATCTGGACAAGTTGAAATGGCCCTCCTCACTAAAGGAATTTCCATAGATGAGGTGTTGAAAATTTGTCATTCAGGATATATCCTCCCACAAAAATCCACTTATTTCTTTCCAAAAACCCCATCAGGATTACTATTTGGTTCAATTAAGAAAGATGAATTCCCAGATAATTTATAAACCAAACACACATTGAAAACAATACTAACGAACAAAAAAATCATCCTAGGCAGTAAATCACCCCGAAGGCAAGAGCTTCTAAAAGGCTTAGATATAGATTTCGAAATAAGGACAAAAGATGTCAATGAAGATTTCCCTGCGGAGCTACCCGATAATAAGGTTGCATCGTTTTTGGCAGAGAAAAAAGCAACAGCTTTTAAAGAGGATTTAAATCAAAATGAACTTTTGATAACCTCAGACACCACTGTTCTGATCAATAATAAAGTGTTAAACAAACCAGCAAACAAAATCGAGGCTATCAGCATGCTAAAAATGCTATCGGGAAATGTCCACCATGTAATTTCAGGTGTATGCATCATGGATCATCACAAGAAAGTGGTTTTTGATGATATCACGGAAGTACATTTCAAACACCTTTCGGATGATGAAATAAGCCATTACATTGACAAATACCAACCATTTGACAAAGCTGGCTCTTATGGTGTTCAGGAATGGATTGGGTACGCTGCCGTCTATAAATTGGTTGGTTCTTTTTACACGGTCATGGGCTTACCGGTACATAAAGTTTACGAAACCCTAAAAAATTGGTAGATAATATCAATTAGACTTTATATTAATCAAGCGGAAAAGCTGGGAACTGATGGAACGCTGATGACGCAGATGATTATGATTTGTGCTGATTTTTTTCTTTTATGATTATCCGCAATGACACCAGTAATCACAGGAAAATTAAATAGGTGCTCACCAGGGCTAACGCATTTAAACAAGTGCCCCAGTTTGAATATATCTGCCGTTCCTATGGGATTTAGTTTCATATGCTTCATCAGACTTTCCTACTTTTTCCATTGATGAAAAAGTAGGCAAAAAATCTAGGCCATGGAGCATCCTTCAAATTAAGTGGTTTGGTTTACGAAAACGAATTGGTTTGCCTTAATTTGATTTTGTGCCAGTTGCTATGGGCTAAAAATGAGTGGATCTCGCTTGTCCACTGCACGAGCTAACTCATTTTCTTAACGCCCCCATCAACTGTCCCAAAACCGAATGCTCCAAAGGCCGAATAATGGACTCACAGTGAATACTTCGTTTCTCCGAGGCTAAGTGTTGCGTTACGGATATACATAAACTTATCTAAACCATTCTCCCCACTTGGGCAGATAGGTGCGGCGGATTATTCGTCCTTTAGACCAACTGATGCTCGTGCTCTTTCAGTATTTGCCGGGAGAGGTTGCTGCTATTCCTAATGTACAAACTGCGGTAAAGTGCCAGCGGCACGATAAATTTAGTAACCTGCGGATTCATCCGCAGGACGTTAAGCACTCATCAGCCTCCAGAAGGAGTGCCAGCGGCACGGATGATAGCTGCCCTACACGAAATTAATACTAAATGCGTTTGCCCTGAGGTGCTCACAGAAAACATGGAAATCCCAGAAAAGCCTTGCTTCATTCTGGGCGTTCTGTGCGTTCCGTGAGAAATAAAACCTACCGGTAATAAAGCCTATATTTAAATGGAAAAGCCAAGTAGCATAAAAAAGCCTGAAAGGGGATCAAGCGGAAAAACTGGGGGACTCATGGAACGCTGATGATGCTGATGATTATGATTTGCGCTGATTTTTTTCTTGAATTAGAAAAGCCAATTTGTATAACAAAAGCCCTGAAAGGGCATGACAACCATAGCCATGGGCAACGCCCATGGTGAAAACCAAAACCAATCCTATTGTTTTAGCAGCAATCACCTTCCTACTGCTTATAAATTCACGCTAAAACCCAATACACACCAATAGCGCTTTACTCCACCACAGAAACATGGTTTGATCCCCTTTCCGTTTGGCCTGTTACTTCGGGGAGCCGTGTGGTGGCATAAAAAAGAAAAGGCCCTCCGCATGTGCGGAGGGCCTTGTCAATAAAAGCGGGCGGCGACCTACTCTCCCGGGTGTAACCCCAGTACCATCGGCGCGACAGGGCTTAACTTCTCTGTTCGGGATGGGAAGAGGTGGATCCCCCGTGCCGTACCACCCTAAGATCTTCGTGCTCCCCTAAGGAAACGCACAATATCATCTGATTATTCGCTCTTGTTATTTTTTGGTCTTTCGACATTACCAAAGATAATACAACCATACAGGCAAGTTTTCGGGCTATTAGTACTGCTCAGCTATGCCGTCTCCGACTTTACACCTGCAGCCTATCAACGTCATCGTCTCTGACAACCCTATACGGAAACCTCATCTCGAGGTGGGTTTCGCACTTAGATGCTTTCAGCGCTTATCCCTTCCGGACGTAGCTACCCGGCAGTGCAGTTGGCACCACAACCGGTACACCAGCGGTCCGTCCAACCCGGTCCTCTCGTACTAAGGTCAGATCCTCTCAAGTTTCCCACGCCCGCAACAGATAGGGACCGAACTGTCTCACGACGTTCTGAACCCAGCTCGCGTGCCACTTTAATGGGCGAACAGCCCAACCCTTGGGACCTTCTCCAGCCCCAGGATGTGACGAGCCGACATCGAGGTGCCAAACCTCCCCGTCGATATGAGCTCTTGGGGGAGATCAGCCTGTTATCCCCAGAGTACCTTTTATCCTTTGAGCGACGGCCCTTCCATACGGTACCGCCGGATCACTATACCCGTGTTTCCACCCTGCTCGGCTTGTCGGCCTCGCAGTCAAGCTCCCTTATGCTATTGCACTCCACGCACGGTTACCAAGCGTGCTGAGGGAACCTTTGGAAGCCTCCGTTATCCTTTTGGAGGCGACCACCCCAGTCAAACTACCCACCAAGCAATGTCCCCGAATTTTCCGGGTTAGACATCCGACAAACAAAGGGCCGTATTTCAACAGTGGCTCCACAACGCCTGGCGACGCCGCTTCTCAGCCTCCGGCCTATCCTACACATTGTTTGCCCAATGCCAATGCTAAGCTGCAGTAAAGGTTCATGGGGTCTTTCCGTCCCGTTGCGGGTACGCGGCATCTTCACCGCGACTACAATTTCACCGAGCTCATGGCCGAGACAGTGCCCAGATCGTTACACCATTCGTGCAGGTCGGAACTTACCCGACAAGGAATTTCGCTACCTTAGGACCGTTATAGTTACGGCCGCCGTTTACCGGGGCTTCAGTTCAGCGCTTCTCCCGATATGAATCGGGATAACGCCCCCCTTAACCTTCCGGCACCGGGCAGGTGTCAGGCCTTATACTTAGTGTCGCCACTTCGCAAAGCCATGTGTTTTTGATAAACAGTCGCCTGGGCCTTTTCACTGCGGCCTCTCGCACTGATGCGAGTAGGCGCCCCTTCTCCCGAAGTTACAGGGCCATTTTGCCGAGTTCCTTGGCCATGATTCACTCGAGCACCTCAGGATTCTCTCCTTGACCACCTGTGTCGGTTTGCGGTACGGGCATACATACGCTTGACGCTAGAAGATTTTCTTGGAAGTCCTTAGCTCCACTATCCGCGCTCCCGA